>CAWWAV010000008.1:0-14409 GCA_963934935.1 uncultured Anaerolineales bacterium | reverse complement strand
CTCGTTCTATATTGACTGAATTTGAGCATAAGTCAGCAATCCTAAGATCGGCACACAATCTCAAATCTTATATAGTGCGCCAGCAGTTACAAGCTGATCAAGCCATGAATAGTCTTGATGCAAACTGTGACCCTTTCCAAACAGATGCATCGACATATGAAGGGAGCTGCTGGAAGTCTTATAGTGATTGGTTCAGCAAGACCGTATTACTTTTGAAGCAGCATGATATTCCATTACTGCTTGTATCAATTCCGGATTACAGACAATTTCCAGAGATTGGTTATCAGGATTATGCACAAGTTTTTGTTGGTGAATTAGCCGCAAACAAAGGCATTCCATACATAGATATGTTGCCATATCTCAAGGAAGAATTGGATGTAGATGCTGCATACTTGATGGAGAATGTTACTGTGAGAACGAGTAAGGCTCGGACGTCTATTTTAGAAAATTATACAGGCAATGGCCACATGTCTAGTTATGGATATAGAGTCGTATCGAATGTCATTACACAACACTTGATGGATAGCAACAAATTGTTTGAGGATTGATCGACAGGTATTAATGTCCCCGATTGGCGCTACTTTTAAACATAAACATCCTGAAGTTAGACAGGTAAGGGAATTTGTACAGTCCCTTGATGTGGAATTACCTCCGATAGAAAAATTTTGGACACTAGGTGATGCTACTGCCTTGCGAGTGCGACAAGACGGGACTTTTTTCAGGTCTAATTATGAACGTGGTATTTTGTTGTACGCGCTTGTTGCTAAACATCGGCCAAATACTGTGCTGGAATTTGGTACAGGACGAGGATATGGATCGTTATGTATGGCTTGGGCCATGTGTGATTTTGGCATAACAGGCACCATTCATACAATTGATATGGTTTCTCCTTCAAAGCGATTTAAATGGCCTATTATCTGGCCTGGTTCTGATGAAGCAAATGTAAGATATTTATCACGACATGATGTCTGGCAAGAAGTAGCAAAATCGTCATGGATGAAACATATTGATAATATGGTTGGATTATCGGGTGCAGTCATGCAATCATATTCAGGTCGCCCGGTAGATTTTGCATTTATTGATGCAGGACATGGATATCGATCGGTTAGACATGATTTTATTATGTCTCTACATCATGCTAGCGGCAGTATTGGAGTCCTATTTGATGATTATTCCACTGAAGACTGGGGGTTAGGCACCCAAAAGCTTGTGAAAGATGACGTTTCACCCTATTGTAGTCCGATTCTCATACAGACTGATCGTCGTTGGTCAGGAGGAGAAAAGGAACATTTACCAGATGATTATTCAGGTATGGTTTGGGTTAAAAGTGATTGTCCTAAGCAATGGCTTGCCAAAACCAATAATGCTTTGAACTTATTGTTAATTTTGTATCGGTACAGAGTATGGGAGATATATTATCGCTTGAGGCTTAATTTGGGTGAAAGGTTACGTTCGGTCTTTATAAGTAATAAGATGGACACTGTAAAAAAATCCTGATGCGTATATTGGCCATACAAACGGCATTTTCTGTTACATCTGGAGGTGGTAGAGCAGATTATGAAATATTGTCCGAACTAGCATGTCGAGACAATATTGTTGAGATTGTAATGCCTAGAGCAAACAGAATGATAGCTACAGTCCCACCAGGGACACAGGTACACTGGATATCAGCTCGTGGAATGAAGATTCCCCAATCATTAGGCATTACTGCTTTCCCATCAGTTTTACGTGCAGCACTTAGGTTTCGTCCCCAGATTATTCGAGACCATAGTCCTTATTCATATGGTCTAATGAGTCTTTGGATTAGTAGATTGCTGCGTATTCCAATAGTTGGAATGATCTATCATATTGATGACAGTATCAGGGGTGCTAGGTGGGCAGAAAAATACCTATTGCCACGTTACGATCAAATATTAACAATTAGTTGTCATTCTATGTCCAATTTAAAGCAAAGCGTACCAGAAATTAGCGATAGAGTAGATTACATATATTGCGGCGTCAGAGCTAAGTCAGCAGTGTTAGATGCACAAGACAATAGCTGGCGCAACAAATTGGGGATATCAGATGATGTTCCAGTGTTTATTTCGTCAGGTGTATTAGAGCCTCGCAAGAATTACAATTTCTTATTAGATATTATGGATAAATGGTGCAAAATGGGTCGTGATGGGATACTCATTATTACCGGTGAAGGTGAATTGCGAGATGAGTTAGATAGGAAAATTCATGAAATGGATTTAGTTGAAAAGGTTCGCTTGGTAGGGTATCAATCTGAAACAGATTTAGTGAGAATGTTTTCTAGTAGTATTGCTTTTCTGTCCCCTTCAAAAATGGAGGGTTTTGGATTGGCAGTGGCTGAAGCTATGGCTTGTGGAACTCCTGCAATTGTATCTAATAAGGGTGCTCTTCCGGAAGTGGTGAGTCATCGCAAGACAGGTTTTGTGCTTCCAATTAATCAAGGTCCTGAGCCTTGGATAAGTGCAATGATTAGCTTGAGTGACGATGCAGCATTGTGCAAGTCCTATGGGGAAGCTGCTGAGAGTCGCATAAAAGATATGTTTACATGGGAACGTGCTGGAACAGAGACTGAAGCAGTCTATCAGCAAGTGGTAGATCAATATCATCACCGGTAAGTATTCATGCATGTATTACTAGTAGGTTCGCAAGAGTATCCTATGTATGCTCCAGCGTGGGCTAGAGGATTGAGGGAATTGGGCGTAAAAGTTACTGTGTTGGACTGGACAGAATCATTGTCCAGAGGTGTCATGGGTAGATTAGAAAGGCGTTTCTTGTTTGGCCCTGGAATTCATCGGGCTAAAAGAAAGTTGTTAGAAGTTGCAGATGATGTGCGAGCCGACGTTGTGTTGCTGTATGCTGTACCAGTAATAGATATTGTCACTATTAAGCACTTGTCTCGCTGGGCTTGGGTAACAGGATATCACAATGATGATCCATTCGGTCAACACAGATCAAATCCGTCATTGAAAGTATGGAGAACGTTGATACCATATTTTAAAAGTCACCATGTGTTTCGTGGAAAGAATGTCGGTGACTATCGTAGATGCGGAGTAGAGTTAGTCAAGGAATTGCATCATTTCTATTTGCCATGGATACATAGGCCTGTAGTTCTGAAAGGTCCAGATAAAGGTTGCTACGATAATGATATTGTTTTTGTGGGTCATGCGGAACTTGATTCTCGAATGAGTTATTTGGACGCATTGGTTAGTAACGGTCTCCAAGTAAAAGTATATGGAGGTACGAAGTATTGGCAACGTTACTTACCATCAAAATTAAAGAATGTGTTTGGTAAAATCGTGCCAGTATATGAAGATGAGTATGCTAAGACAATTGCTGGATCGAAAATCAACCTTGCTTTTTTTAGTAGGGCGAATCATGACAATTACACTACTCGTGTATTTGAAATACCAGCAATGGGCGGTTTCTTGATGTGTGAACGTACTTCTGTAATGCAAGATCTTTACAAAGAAGATTCGGAAGCGGTTATGTTTTCCTCAAGAGAAGAACTAATAGAAAAATGCAACTGGTATTTGAAGAATGATGACAAGCGAATAGAGATAGCTAATGCAGGCAGAGCAAGGTGTATTTCAAGTGGCTATGATGTAGTTAGTCGTATGAAACAGTGGGTGGGTGATATAGAAACTTGGTTACACAAATCATATGAGGTTCAATAAGGCTTTTTAAGGTATATGCATTCTAGTTTGTTGTGGATTTGTTCGACTTTGACCCCATACAATAGCTTTTTGTTTCGGGCACTACACGCAGAACCTCAATTTGATCTCAATGTGGTCACTAGCAAGAAGTATGATCCTAGGCATCCATGGAGTACTGATTTAGGAAGTGGTTTCATGGTGCGTCCAATGCGTAAATTTTTTTGGATAGATTGGAGATTGGTTGGTGAAGCTATCAAACCAAAGACTGACATGGTTGTGATTGCTGGTTGGAACACTCCTACTGTTGTTCTCGTGAGCGGCCTATTGGCGATTCTAGGATTACCATTTGCTTTATGGACTGATACTCCTGATATGCATTCTGATCGTAAGCTGTTGAAATCAATTCTACGTCAGCGTTGGTTATTATGGATATTTCATCATGCCAGGGTTGTTATGGGTACTGGTGACCCTGCAATTCAAGCATTACAAGCGATGGGTTGTCCCGCAAATAAGATTGTGAAATTCCCTTTTTTTGTCGACTTGGGTCACTATGATAAACGAAGTAGAGCTAGAAAAGATGTAAAAACCAAACGTTTTGTCTCAGTTGGTAGGGTAGAAAATGCAGTGAAAGCACACGATATTGCAATACAGGCTTTTGCTCGCATGCAAAATAATAACTACTTCAGTAGTGAATGGGAATATATTATAGTCGGCAGTGGTCCGGATGTTGACAATCTGCGGGAGCTTGTTACTGCACTGGGATTATCAGATAATGTCACCATTACAGGTTGGATGGAACCAAATGAGGTAAGAAAAATATTAGATCAAGCCCATGTATTTGTGCATCCATCATTACGCGACGCATATCCAGCAGCTGTGCTAGAAGCAATGGCAGTTGGTTTGCCTGTAATAGGTTCAAATGCGTCTGGTTCGGTTCTTGATAGGGTGGTCCATCAAGAAAATGGGCTCGTACATACAGCAGGTGATGTTTCAGAGCTGTCAGACCACCTTGAGTGGTCTATGATTAATTTTGAGAAAATAATTGATATGGGCAGCGCAGCGCGTGTGACTGCAGAAACTTGGCCTGTGTCTAAAGCAATTGAGATAATTGATAATGTGGTTAACGGGCAATAATATTTAGATGCGTTACGGAATCGATGCTTCAAATTTGGTGTCTGGCGGCGGCACCAACCACTTGATAAATCTTCTTTCACATATGAATGGTGTAACTGATAACACGATGAGCATTATTGTCTGGGCTAGTGATAATTTGCGTGCAGAAATTCCTAGTACTAAAGGAATAGAAGTGATCACTGTCCCAGACATCAACGGATCATCTCTTAGACGACTATTCTGGCAGATGCGTAAATTACCATATCTAGCCCAGGACGTATGCGATTGTATTCTGGTGCCTGGTGGAATAGCGGGCAATCATTCTATTCCAATGATCTCGATGTCTAGGAATATGCTTCCTTATGAAATGGGTGAAGCTTTTCGATATGGCATCAGCTATATGTTGATTCGTTTATTTTATCTTCGAATTCTGCAGTCGCGCACGTTTCATAATTCATCAGGAGTTATATTCCTTAGTGATTACGCGCGTAATCGAATTATCAGTCAGATTGGTAAACTCCGGGGGAAGACAGCACTTATTCCTCATGGAATAAATTCTAGGTTTTTCTGTGAACCTAAGACACAGCGGAGACTTGAATCGTACTCAATGGACGATCCTTTCCGTTTACTATATGTATCTGTGGTAGATGTTTATAAGCACCAATGGAATGTAGTAGAAGCAGTATCGCAGTTGCGCAAGAAAGGCATTCCTATAGTGCTTGATATTGTAGGTCCAGCTTATGGGCCTGCTCTCAGAAAGCTAACTAAAGCGTTGAATGTTTGGGACGCAGATAGAAGCTTTGTTAGATGTCATGGCAACATAGCGCATACTGAATTACATCATTTATTTCATAAATCAGATGGTTTCATTTTTGCCTCTACTTGTGAAAACTTCCCAAACATATTGCTTGAAGCTATGGCGTCGGGATTGCCGATTGCATGTTCAAACAGGCGACCCATGACAGATATTCTAGGTGATAGTTGTGTTTTATTTGACCCTTTACGCCCACAGTCAATTTCTGAGGCGATAAATATGATGGTTATTGACATGACTTTGCGAGATAGGATGTCTAAGAGTGTTTATGAAAAGGCATCTGATTACAGCTGGGAAAAGTGTTCAATCAGAACTTTTAATTTCATTGCTGAATGTGCAATTGTATGATCTTCCAATTAATAGTTAGCTTGTGTTCGGTGATGCATTGATGACATATTCTATACGAGTAATACTACTTGCCTATAATGAGGCCGACTCGATAGCTCCTGTACTGATTCGTCTGAAGGAAAACCTTACTAATAACCAGAGTAATTTCAGACTGTACGTGGTAAACGATGGAAGCACGGATGATACACTTCCCATTGTGGAGAAACTTTCCGACGAAATACCGCTGACATTGCTGAATCACGTGACGAACATGGGAGTGGCACGGGCATTTGATACAGGTTTGCGTGAAGCTACCAGAGATTCAGAGAATGATGATGTCATAATCACAATGGAAGCAGATGGAACCAGTGTGGCTGAATTAGTGTCTGTGATGTCTGGAAAGATCAGTCATGGTTATGACATAGTATGTGCTTCACGGTATTGCGAAGGGGGCGGTTTACCTAATTTCCCATGGCAGCGACGCTTCTTTAGTGTTAATGCAAACCGTTTGCTTAGATTGCTTTTTCCTATAAATGGGGTTAGTGACTATACCCTCTTTTTTAGGGCTTATAGGGCAGCTTTGTTGAAAAAAGCTTTTCAAAATTATGGTGAGGATTTCATTGCGTCCACTGGTTTTGTCAGTAATGCAGAAATACTCATTAAGCTAAGAAACTTTAGCCCTAAAGTGACAGAGTGTCCTATGATATATGACTATTCAATAAAGCAATCATCTAGCAAAATGCGGGTTTGGACTAATACCGCCGAGTATTTACGAACAATATGGAAAATAATGTTTTGATCAACTTATGTATTCAATAAACAAATATATTCGTTTCTTACCTTTCTATTTGTTTGTGGCGCTAGTCGGCTTTCATTTTTTGACATTGCTTGAATATCCAGCACCCACGTGTGATGAGGCGTTTTATGGGCGTACGGCAATCAAATATTATGATGCTGTAACGACTGGGACTACCTGGCCACCGTTAGATGCTTACTTTTATTTGTTTCATGGTAGATGGTACTGGATGATACTTGGTGTGGTTTTGTCCATATTTGGAAACACTCTAATTGCAGCTAGGATTGTATCGCTTTTTGGTCTAGCACTGTTAGTCGTTGCTACGTTTCTAGTTGGTGATTTGTATGTTAATAGGAAAACCGGATTGTGGGCAGCTTTGTTAGTGGGTACGGCTTGGTTAACGACATATTCAGGGCATTTGGCTCGACCCGATATTCTAGCAGTGGCAATTGGTACTATGTCAGTAGTTTGGGTTAAATACACATTGGATAATCCACACTGGCGGCGTTTTTTTATCCTGGGTTTGCTTCTTATACTGCAATTAGACTTTCATGTCATCAATATACACTTGATTTTGCCTATATTTTTGATGATTGTATGGCAAGCGCGTACGGAAGATGATCAAAAAAATTGGTGGACATACCTAGGCATAACCGTATTGGGGATGTTAGCTTCTACAGCAATCGTACTAATTGTGCGTTACGGTACTGATATTACTCTATTGTTAAGCAGTATTAATCCTGATGATACATTGTTATTGGAGACTATTAGAGGATATAGATTAGCATCTGTTGAAAACAATGGGTTGAACCTAGGATTGGTTGCTAAATTTGTACAATTCTGGTGGAGTAACTTTGGATGGATAGCTCCTTTTGTTGCTGTACCACAGGCATTACTTTTCTTGTTGGGCTTAACAAGTGCATATATAAGCGGTAGTGTCGAATTAAAGAGGATTGGAGGTCTAGTGCTTGTATCTAGTTTCACATTCATGCTCATTAATAGTGATCATGCGTGGGTAAGTTATTCTTTGTTGTGGATACCTTATTACTTTGTTTTAGGGGTGGCTGCAGTCAGAAGGATTTGTCTTAGGACTAATTGGAATATGCTTAACAGGCACTGTAGTAATATCATTTTATCGCTGTATGTGGTGTTAAATGTTACAGGTGATGTGTATTTGGTTAGTGGCAACAATGCCGGTGTAGGCGATTCATATCAGTTGGAATCTCAGCAGATATTGTCTCAAATTCCTGCAGAATCTAGGGTTTTGACTAAGGCATATTGGTGGTATGCAATGCAGAACAAGATTGTTTACGTAGACGAACATTTAGTGGCTCCACAAGGAAGTCTTTCCTGGTGGGTTGGTGTGCCGGATATGAGGTCTATTAGTGGCTTGGAAGGAGACAGTTTGTCCCAAGTGAAAAAGCATTTCGTTCAAAACCTGCAACCCGATTTTGTTATCGTGGATGGAGTGTTAGGTTGCAGCAATGTTGCTGATGCGCAATATGATAATTTCATAAAGGTGGTTAAATCGAATTGCAAGTTGCAGGATCAGATAGATTCGAAAATATATAAGCAACAATTGGTGTATAAGTGTGCGAGTTGAGATAGTGGTTGTATAGTCATGCGACGTCACCCTAACATAGTTGTTTCGTCCGCTGGAGTGTTTCATGCTTACCACCTCGCTCGGGGAGTACAAGCCGCTGGATATTTGCAAAGATTCATCACATCAGTGTTTAACAAATATGAATCGGGTATAGATAAAAGTAAAATCACACAAATTCAGCTTGCTACTGTGTGTGCCGCTCTTATACGGGTATTTCCTGGGACTACTGGTCGGTTGGCGTCCTACCTAATTGGTGATGATATTTACGACAGACTGGCTGCCAATTATGTGAAAGAAGCAGATATCGTACATGTTTTCAATAATCAAGGTTTACAGTGTCTCAGGGTTGCCAAAAGTAATAGAGCGATTACTGTTGTTAGTCGGTCATCAGCTCATCCTAATGTTCAAGCTGAAATATTGTCTTTAGATGTAAAAGAAAACAAACTTAGCAGGAAAATCAATAGGTTGTTAATAGAACGACATTTAGCAGAATACGAACTTGCGGACTATATCTTTGTGCCATCGCAGTTTGTCTGGAACACAATGCTTCAAGAGGGTGTTCCAGAGCACAAACTACGGCGTGTACACCTGGGTTTTGACCCTGGTCGATTTTATCCTGGAGATAAGCAAGATGATGTTTTTAGAATAATGTACGCAGGTGGGTTGAGTAAGCAAAAGGGTATTTCATATCTTTTGGAGGCTTATAAGGAATTGGATTTGCCGAACAGCGAACTGATGCTTGTTGGTGATGAGTATCCGGATGCAAAAGAAATCATAGCTACATACAAAGGTTTATTCCGACATATCCGTTTTGTGCCGCAAGAAAAGCTTGCTCATTATTATCAGCAGGCATCGGTGTTTGTACTCCCATCATTGCAGGATGGATTTGGAATGGTAGTCTATGAAGCAGCTGGTTGTGGAATACCCCTGATAATTACTGAGAATGTTGGTGCTGATATTCGTGATGAAGAAGATGGATTTGTTGTTCCTATTCGCGATAGCAAATCTATTGCAGCAAAACTTATGTACTTTTACCAGAATCCACAAATTGCTAGACAAATGGGATTATCTGCCCATAAATATGTTAGGCAGTTTACGTGGGAAAATTATCATAGTGAGATTAAGAGACACTATGACGAAATTTGGAACGAACAATTACTTTAGATCACACAAATTTGTAGTTGCGATATGTTTACACTACGACCCTCAATCATGAAAACCAAACTTTTCACAAAGGATTATTTTAGTTAGAAAAAAATTGCCATGACTGAAGTATGCATTCATACACTTGAGCCCTTGCAGCATGGTGGGGTTATGGCCAAAGTGCGCGTAGTTGGAGAAATTCTGCGAGATTCTGGACACGACCCGCATTTGATGTATACGGCTACCGATCAAGTTCCATCAGGAAACTGGATGACAAAGATCAAATATTTGTTGACACATGCAACGCCTTCTGCAACCCAGTTTGAAGATTACCAAGGCATTGCATTTCCCTATTGGCCACTGCCAATCTGGGCAACTTATTTTTGTCCATGGCTGTGGATGCAGGATTCACGCTACAAATTTCCAATACAGGTAGTAGTGTCTGGAGCAGCACAATGTGGTCTGCCGGTGGCCCTAACCGGGCAAAGATACATTGTTTGGATTTCCACTATGTATGAAGATGAACTTGAGGGTCGCGCGCTAGCAGGTGATGCATGGGCAGCAAAAACAGGCACCGGTCTTTCTGCTCGACTTTTACAGTACGAGGAGAGATTAGTCATAGAAAATGCCACTATGGTTATTGCTAACGGAGAATATATAACGAATAAGATTGTGAATAAATTTCCTTCTGTTGCAGGAAAAATTCGAACCATCGTATATCCCGTTGATACAGACTTGTTTCATCCTAGACGTACTATTCAAGAGCAAGATAGTGATAGTTATATACTGTTCACAGGTAGGATAAATGATCCGCGCAAGAATGTAAGCATGTTATTTAAGGCATTTGCGAGAGTTCTTACAGAATCATCGGATGTGAGACTAGTCCTTACTGGTGATGAACCTAATGATTACTTGCTTGAGGCTGCTTCTGAGGCTGGAGTATTATCTAAAGTCGATTTCGTAGGCCGTCAAACTGAGCAGCAACTTATATCCCTTTATCAGGGAGCTGAAGTTTTCGTGCTTGCCTCTAATCAGGAAGGTTTAGGCATTTCTGTTTTGGAAGCTATGGCATGTGGTGTCCCTGTCGTATCTACAAAGTGTGGTGGTCCGGACAATATAGTTGTTGATGGCGAAACTGGCTTCTTGGTTGATTTGAATGATGACTATCGTATGGCCAAACATATTACTAGATTACTTAAAGATCCTCATTTAAGAGAAAAGTTCAGCAATAATGCTGTACGCTTAGCACACGAATCCTTTAGTCGTAAAGTAATGACTAAATCGCTTCTTAGGGCTTTTAATGATGTCTACCCAGAATATTTCTCAGGCTGAAATACTAACAAGTTTTACCATTGTCATACCTACATATAACGAAGAAAGTGATATTGGTATTACTCTGGAGACTCTATCTGCACTTGAGTATTCCAACTTTGATGTTCTAGTCATAGATGATTCAACAGATAGGACTTCTGAATTGGTTGGTAAATTTGCAGATGAGAGAATTAAGTGTGTGCGTCAAACTAGAGGGTCCGGCCGTTCCGCTGCTCGCAATCAGGGTATTCTAGTTGCTGAAGGAGATGTAGTGGTGATTCTCAATGCTGATGTACATTTACCCTCTGATTTTCTGATTAGGCTTGACAAACATTATCGACAAGGTGCTGACTATGTATTGGTAGAGAGCGAGGTAACTAACATAGACATGTTGTTTCCTCGCTATATCCAATCGCAACACAGATTATATTATGGTCCGAACACCAAAGTGAATATGAATTGGACTGAAGGATTTTCATGCCGAAGATCTGCTGCTATAGCAGTGGGTCTATTTCCCGAAGGTAGAAGTGCTCCATTAGTGGCCGGTGAGGATGGTTGGTTTGGAGAACGCTTGGAGAGCAATGGTTATACGCGAGTATTTGACCGGAGCATTGTTGTCGGCCACATTATGCCTACAGAAACGATTGAGTTTTTCACTCAACGTGTAGGTCGTGGGCTAGGTGTCGCACAGATTTGGTATCAGCGCGAGAATATTTCTAGGATTGCATTACTTCTCAGAACATTAAAGCAAACTTTTTTTGTGGCATCAAATATTTTCTTTGGTATTCCAATAGCACGACAGTCATGGAGATTGCTGCGACATTCACCACGGCGATTCAACGATTTTATACCATTTCTAATAGCAGCTGGATTGGAAAGCCTTGCCAATGTTATTGGAATTTGGAGCGGATTAATCGAAGCTTATAGCGATGCTAGCATAGATATGCAAGGAGACTTGGATTGAGGCTCTTATATGCTAGTCACACTTATTTAGTTGGTGAAAATCAGAAAAAACTTAGAGCTATAGTAGCACAAACTGATATTGAGTTGGCTGTCGTTGTACCACATCTATGGAAGGAACCTGTCTTAGGAACCGTATATCCTCATATTGATGTGGACGCACCATATAATATTTTGCCAACACGTATTGTGTTACCAGGCAATGAAATGCGTTTTATGTATCTGTCTTTGGACTTACACATGCAAAATTTTCGACCAGATGTGATTGTCGTTGAAAACGGTGTTGGAGCTCTATCTTATACTCAATTCTTGTTGTACAAACGTAAATTTGCTCCCCAAGCCAAAGCAGTATTTTTTACATGGTGGAATATACCGTATCGGACTCGTCAGCCTTTTAGGACAATAGAACGTTATAACATAACTTGTACTGACGGAGCTATAGTTGGTAATAGCCAGGCAGAAATGATTCTAAGAGGGCAAGGTTATACGGGTCCTTTGACTATATTGCCACAATTAGGTGTGGATACTGAGCTGTTTGCCGGCGGCGATGGTAAGAAAGTTAAGGAGCGTCTCGGTTTGCGACAATTTGTGATTGGTTATGCTGGGCGTCTAGTGCCTGAAAAAGGTTTGAGGATACTGATGGATGCTTTGGATAGCTTTGAAGGTCAATTTGATTGGCTGGTTGTGGGTAGTGGTGAAATGGAGGATGAGCTACGTGTTTGGGCTTCTACTCTCCCTCAAGGAAAAAATTTACATTTACATAAGTCTGTACCTCATGCTCAGATTCCTGAGTTGATGCAGGCAATGGATGTATTCGTACTGCCTTCACTTACTACTCCACAGTGGAAAGAGCAATTCGGCCATGTATTGATTGAGGCAATGGCTTGTGAAGTTGCAGTAATAGGATCGAATTCTGCTGAAATTCCCAATGTAATTGGCCCAAGTGGGATTGTAGTACCCGAAGGAGATCCAAACAGGTTATGTGCTGCATTACAACAGCTTGCTGAAAATGATACCGAACGAATAGATTTGGGAAATAAAGGTCGATTGCGAGTATTAGAAAAATATACAAATGAAACAATCGCTGCACATACTATAGAGTTTATCAGGCAGTTGCTGTGAACATGAGATTAGATTCCGCTTCAGTTGATAAAGTAGAAGATAGTCTAAGTGGGAGTGCAGTGATTAGTACCCTGTGGTCAGGCGCATCACATTATTGGCTATTTGTTCTCGGCATAGTAAAAACAGTTGTATTAGCCAGGTTGGTGCCTCCTGAATATTTCGGTATGGTCGCAATCGGTCAAGCATGGGTGACTTACTTTAGTGTATTTAGGTTTGATTTTCGGACTGTAGTAGTCACCTGGGAAGATGAGTCATTGCGAACCCTGTCGGTGCAGTTTTGGCTGGATAATATTTTGTCATGGAGTGGATTGGTTTTGGCAGCTGTATGTTATTGGATATCGCCAAATGTATTGTTTTTAGTTGGTGAGGTTCCTAGCCATTGGGCACAAAATGTATGGTTAGCAGTATTTCTATTGTTGCTTCTGATTGGGATTGAGAGCTTAACTTCTACACCTCGCTATTTGATAGAGAGACGATTGCGACACGATATTCTAGCGCGCTTCACTATCTTACATGGTGTTATAGGTCTGATTGCGGCAATTGTTTTGGCATGGCAAGGGTATTACCTAGCAGCAATTCTAGTGGATGTGGCCATACCTGTGGTTGTTGTTGGATTTGGGGCGGCTTTTGTGACTCGTTGGTACCCCAGATTAGTTTGGGACACATCACTTGCACGGAAACTTATGGAATTTGGCTTCACGATTTGGACAACTGGATTACTTGGCAAAATTGTTTTTCAGATTGACGATTGGCTTGTGGGTACAATTACTCAGACACGCAACAAAGTCTGGATGTCGTCGGGAATATTACCAGAGTCATTTTATTCACGAGCCTATGCTGCTGGGAAAATGCCTATGGATGTTTTTGCGGGCATGATAGGCCAGATCGCACTTCCCCTATATTCGCGGAGCGCTGCTAGAGACACAAATACATTAAAGCATGCGCATAAAAACTTGACATGGCTTCTAACAAATATAATTTTCCTTTCAGGGTTTTTTGCTTTGACTGCGACTGAAGAAGTGGTCACAATACTTTTAGGACCGCGCTGGTTAGCTACTGTGCCTTTGTTTCGTCTCATGTCTGGTTTTATCTTGCTTCGTCCACTATATCAGAATGCATGTCAGCTTCTACTTGCAGTGCGCAAGGAGAAACGTATGCGTCTCACAGTAGCTTATCAGGCTATTTTCTTGATCATAGTATGTCCTGGCGCAGTCTTACTATGGGGTGCTGCTGGAGCGGCGGTGTCAGTTAGTGTCATGACAGTGATAGGTCTGTGGGTAGCTGATAGATATGTTGGTCAGGAGCTAGGGTGGTCAACTTTAGACATTTATAAACTTCCTGCACTGACATGTTTAGTAGCCTATGGTATCCTGCAGGTGTTGTCACCTTGGTTGCCTAGTATGCTGTGGTTGAGTGCTGTGATAAAGGGTGGTATCTGTTTAATATTATTTGCTCTAGCAATTTTGATTTTTGAGCGCGACAGACTACGAACCGTATGGAACACAATTCTTAGTGCTTTGCAAGATCAAAGGAAAAGCTAATGTATAGAGAT
>CAWWAV010000007.1:0-14548 GCA_963934935.1 uncultured Anaerolineales bacterium | reverse complement strand
TTGTTCAATGATTTGGTAGTACAATTCGTGCCGACTCATCCGCACCTGATTAATGAACCAATCTATCATTGGTGTCTCGATTAGTGGTAAATCTGCGCTGACCCAAAGAGTTTGAGTAGAATTAGGGTTCAATTTGAGTGCAAGTCTACAACCTGAGCGGGCATTATCAAATATGGTTTCATTGCTCTGGAGATAGTGTATAGTCTTTGAACCACAATTTAGATTATGTTTCTCTTCTAGACCTATGATGATGACATTTTCTATTTGTTCTGATCCTGCAATGGCATCTAGTGTCCACTGAATCATAGGCTTTCCAGCTATAGGTAATAAAGCTTTGGTTTTTCCTTCGGGTATTAATTCAGCGAGAGGATCATTTGGTCTTATATGTCCACCTGCACCAATAATTGCATCCATATTATTACAAAAATATCACTTGTTAAGTTCTTGAATATGAGGCTCAAACCCTATTTGGTCAATTAGAGCATTGAGTTCATTAGTATTTAATTTGCGGCCTTTATTAGCTATAGCTACTAGAGCGGCTTCCATCATGTTTGTTCCGAACGAACGACCCTCAAGTATAGGTGTCGTGGTGACTAGGTAGCGTATACCTCTATCTTTGAAAAGTTTTACGTCTTCTGCCGTTGTAGTATTTGTAACCACTATTTTTTCTGCTAAGTTGTCAGGCATTGAACCTTTAATGAAATGACAGTCGCCAGCTAGTACGGTGGCCCATTCATACCATTTTTGGTGTTTGGGTACAATAACATCTTGATTGTCTCCAGTAGGATATAACATTGAAAAAGGCATGCGACCTACAATTGGCATTATCAACGCAGCCACACGTTTGAGAGCAGATATGGAACGAATTGGAATCGGAAGGCCAAGTGAGAACATTAGGTCTCCGAACACACAATCATAATTCTCGTTTGCGAATCCCATGGACATTCCCCAGCGGTCAGCTCCTGCAGTAAATAAAACTTTACGAGTTTGAATTTTATTACCTATATTGTTTTCAATAAATTTAGCTGTTCGATTCTCCAAAGTACTTTTTAATCCAACCCCATCCACAACAGGAGTTTTTTGTATGTATCTGATCATGGGTGTTACAGAGTGAAGTGGATACCAGTTATGTTCTATTTGTATGCCGAGATCAGCGCCACCGACTCCAAATGCATCTACCTTGCCATCTAGTTCGCGGTACAAGTTCGCTGCTTTCTCCATGTCACCATCAGTGCCAATACGCTCAATAATAATTTGTTCATCAAGCAATGTAATTTCCACACGTTTGTCTCTGCGTGATGAGCCTATACTCACACTAACTGCATGTTTCATTTTTGTCCCCTTGTCAGTAACATCAATAGTGTACCTTGCTGATAGTTTTGGGTCAACGACTAGAAATACAATTGTATAGAAACAGAGATTTGGTGCTTGCAGAATTGATTATTTTGTAACGAATGGATAATCCTTTTTTGAAGCAAATATTTGCCAAAGTGTCGGTAGCCAAGCACGCCAGTTCACAGTAGCTACACCAGATATTACCAGCACTCCTCCTATGACAATTATCCAGTCAAGAATCTCATCCAAGGCTAAAACTCCTAGTGTTACAGCGGTAATCGGGATTAAATATGTTACTAAAGTTGCCCGGGTTGGACCCCAGGAATGAATGAGACCAAACATTAACGGGTAGGCTAGAGTGGTACCAATTAGTCCTAGCCATACAATTGCAAACCATGTCATAGGAATATTTGGAAACGTAATTGGAGTTTCCACAAAAAAAGTTATGATCCAAATAATGATCGTGGCAGATGATAAAGCATAGGTAGAAACTACCATCGGATTTTGGTTTTGAAGAAAACGGCGGTTATATACTGAGCTTATAGAGTAGCAAAATGTTGCTCCAATAACAGCTACTTGACCCCAAAGATTGAATTGCATTTTTCCTATATCTAAATCGCGTGAAAGTAATAAGGCAACTCCGGAAAAACCGAGTAGTAGTCCAAAGGCCTTTGGTAGGGTGATTTTGTCGTCCTTAAGGAAGCGATGAGAGAGTAGTATTGTGAATAGTGGAACCGTTGCAGTCAGCAGTCCAGTCAGACCTGAATCTATGCGTGTTTCCCCCCATGAAATTAGTGAAAAGGGTATTGCTGTGTTGGTAATACCTATAATTGTCATACGACCAACAATGTTTTTCGGTATGCTCATCGGTGTTTTACTAATTAGCAGCCATAGCCAGCACACTGTGGATGCAAGGGTGATCCGCAATGCTACTAGAGTAAGAGGACCGATTTCGATGAGTGCAATTTTGATCCAGTAATATGAAGTCCCCCAACAGAAGGATCCAAGCACAATGAATCTTATCCAGTTGCTGATTGTTGTTTTGTGTTGCATTGTCGTTGAGTATACCTTGAGATACAATAAACGGAAGACTTTACTATATGTCATTAGAAATTATATAGGCTATCAATTTGCTAACAGTAATCATATTGACTCTTAACGAAGAGACTGCACTTCCTCAATGTTTAGACTCTTTGTCATGGATCGAGGATAAATTGGTTTTTGATTCTGGCAGCACTGATCGTACATGTGACATTGCTAGAGAGTACGGTGCTAGAGTTGTGCAAAGGTCTTTTGACAATTATGCGGCTCAACGTAATGCGGCTCTTTGTGAGACTGAGTCAGAATGGGTTCTATTTATAGATGCAGATGAAAGAGTTGGCAGCGAACTTGTAAATGAGATTCATGTTGCTATTCAACATCAGCATCAAGTAGGATGGATGATACCAAGGCATAATTATATTTTTGGGAAACTTATTCTGAATGCTGGTTGGTATCCTGATTATCAGCTTAGGTTGTTCAAGCGGGAGTTAGGCTCCTATTTTGTTGATAGGCATGTACATGAATTACTTGATCTCAAGGGACCGCTTGGAAAGATGCATAATCCCATCATCCACGAGAATTATGTAGATGTATCTGAATTCATCAGTAAGCAGCGTACCTACGCAAAGCATGAGGCTAATATGCTTCATAACCAGGGTGTAGTGCCACGTGTTCATAATTATTGGCTTCAGCCCATCAGGCAATTCTTGTGGCGTTATATAACTCTTGCAGGTTGGCGTTCTGGATACCATGGGTTACTCTTATCTGTTCTGATGGCTTATTCACAATATATGGTATATAAACAGTTGTCTATTTTAAGGGATTCTGACATTGAATCTTCCTGATTTATGCACAATTTGGGTGGAAACTTGCTGCAGTATGTCTTATCAGCCGGAATTTATTAATTAGTATGCAAACGGTACTGCATCTTCCCGTTCTGGTTCTTAATGCCAATTATGAACCTCTCAATGTATCGAGTGTGAGGCGTGCTATTGGTCTGATGATCTGTGGTAAGGCTGAGTTGGTGTTAAACGGGCGGGGTGTAATCCGAACATTTACGAGGTCGTATCAGTGTCCTTCGATTATTAGGTTAGGTAGAATGATCAAACGGCCTCGTCCTAAGATAAAATTAAGTAAGAATGAGGTTTTTCGGCGTGATGAGTATACTTGCCAATATTGTGGACACCGAAAAAAACAACTAACGATCGACCATGTTATACCTAAGCGTCGTGGGGGAGACTATACATGGCGCAACATTGTGACTGCATGTGCTCCATGTAATCTTCGGAAGGGTGGTAAATTGCCAGTTAGAGCTCGTATGCAGTTAATGAGGCAGCCTTTTGAACCTAGGCCAACTGCTTCTTACAGGTTTGCTGGTTATGTGGATGTGCATGCTGAGTGGCAGCCATTTATTGATGGTTGGTAATCAACTGTGTAATTGCCTATCCTATACATCCAGTCTTGATCGTTTCGACGAGCGAATACAATCCGCCCGAAACTGACCCATATGCACCCAATATCATTGGAGAATCGCATACTAGTGCTGCCTGAGTAAATTCTCTAAGCTTATCGTTTTTGATTTGGTCAATCTGCAACAAATCAGAAGCATATCTGTCAGAATTTGTTGGCCAAACTCCAAGATGTGCCATATATACACGCGAATCAACAAAGCCTACATTAACCATCTCATCTAATTTGTTGAATAGTACATCTGCGCCAAGGATATCTATATAGTGTCCGAGCAGTGATTGTACAGTTGCGTCTCCCCAACGACCCCTTGAAGTCATTCCTCGTTCCTCAGAAAATACACGTGTCCACACTTCTAAATTAGATTGCATCATTTGCCATAGGTATGGGGATACCCTTCCAATTAATGCAACGTGATTCCCAGGTGTATTTAGTGCTTTTGCTGCCTTTTTCCAGCGCACAAGAGGTTCATGTGGAAGATTTTTTGTCAGAAAGGACCGCATATCTGAAGGTGTGTCTGGGTGCCATCTCATCGCCACTAAATCAGTTGGAGTATCTATATCTAATTGTGTGCCTGCTGATGGTGGTAAAGCATCGACAACGAACCCACTTTTGTTTTGTAGAATCCAACCTAGCATGTTATCACGAGGAAGCCACTTTGTTAGCATAGGTAGTACAGACCCATCTGTAATGCCTAGCCAATCGCTGGAATGAAAATTATTTGTTATGGCATATTTCCCTTGAGCTTTTATGAGTTTGTCAATAATTTGTACAAGCACTGTAAGTTTTAGCAGTGGCATACTGCCTCCGCCAATATATAGCATATGTTTTAAATTGTTTTTTTGTACTATTTCGCCAATGCGACGCCCAAAATGAAAAGGATGATCGGAAGGGTCTATTTCCCATATTACATCTTTAGTTGAATTCTTGAAACATGTGTCTTTTTCCCATATTGATTTCTCTTGTTTGGGAACTGCTACTATTATGTTTTTTATTTTATCAATTTGAGTTAGCTGTTGAACGGTGTGTATAGCAGCTTTGCGACGTGCATTATGGACCAGTGCTTCGGCATTACTGGCGCCACTTTTACCCAGCATGATAAGCGCTGTAATATTTCCAGACATATTCCAATATCAATTATTTGATTGTTTGTTAAGAACGAACACATTCCCGTTCGCTGTACGACTAGGGATTGTTATGTATTGATTGAACCGATTTTGCAACTTTGAGCCAACATTGGTTTGTTGTTCTGAAATAGTTGTGTTAGTACAGAAAATCTATTAACTCTTATGATTCATTGTTCAATGATTCCATAAGGTTAGTAAACATATCGCCTATGGCGGGACCCAGTAGCGCTAAAATGACAATTACCACAACTGCTACTAATACTAAAATCAAGACGTACTCTACTAATCCCTGTCCCTGCTCATCTTTAGATGGTGGCATATGTGTAGATCTCCTTGCATTTCTTATCTTTTAGGTATCAAACTACAGTATATATACGATTTACCGCCCATGCAAGTCAATTGTATATACTAGCAATATGATGGTCATATTTTGTCTAGCAGTATGCTTACGATTCTTTGGGCAGCATTGCCATCACCGAAAGGATTGACCGTTTTGACCATTTCTTTATAAGAAGACTTGTTGTCTAATAACAATGTCGCAGATCTCACAATCTTATTTGTATCGGTACCTACCATTAGAGCTGTTCCCTGGTCTACAGCTTCTGTACGTTCAGTAACCTTTCTCAGAACAAGTACAGGAATTCCCAAACCGGGCGCCTCTTCTTGAATACCACCTGAGTCTGTTAATATAAGGTAGGACTGTTTCATCAAATGTGCAAAGGTGAGGTAGTCTAATGGTTCAATAACACTAATATTTTTTTGGTTTAGTAATAATTTCTTTATTGGCTTATTTATGTTGGGATTTGGATGAACTGGGTACACTATATGTGTATCGTCACGTTTTGCTAATTGCAACAGTGCTGCAATGATTCTTTGTAAAGGCTCACCAAAATTTTCGCGACGGTGGGCAGTAACCAGTATCAGGCGCTTGTCATCTGGAATATTTCCTAAGATAGTTCGGAAAGAGGATGGTGCTGGGCGTGAAATAATGGTATTAAGCGTGTCAATTACTGTGTTTCCTGTAACGTGTATTGTATGTTCTGAAATACCTTCTCGTAACAAGGCCTTACGGGCTGTAAGTGTCGGTGCAAAGTGCAAACTTGCTGCATGATCAGTAAGTACTCGGTTGATCTCCTCTGGAAAAGGGTTTTCTCGATTATATGTACGGAGTCCAGCTTCTACATGTCCTACAGGAATTTTTTCGTAGGCAGCGGCTATAGTAGATGCTAGAACAGTAGTAGTATCTCCTTGGACTAGCAACCAGTCAGGTCTTGTGTCTACTAATATTGGTTGTATACCATTTAGTACTTGGGTAAACACATCTGTAGGAGTTTGGTTGTCAGACATTATGTCTAGGTCGTAGTCAGGCATAATGTCGAACATGTTTAGTACTTCGTCTAGCATTTCTCTATGCTGAGCAGTGACCAACACACGTGCATTTATGTCAGCTTTTTTCATGAGAGCTGTAACTATCGGAGACAGTTTGACTGCTTCTGGTCTAGTTCCTATGACCGTCAAGATATTCAAGATTTACCACCAATATCGTCTGATTTAAGTTGGCCACACCCTGCCTTTATGTCTAATCCACGACGTACTCGAATTGTACAAGGTATACCGGATTCATCTAATTGTGACTTGAATATCCTAGTAGCATCTTCATTGGATCTGTTTCCATGGAATTGTTCTGTTGGATTCAATGGAATAACGTTCACATGACAATCAATATTATTTATCAATGCACAAAGATCTTGAGCATGTTCTTGAGAGTCGTTCACGCCGTCAATTAATGCCCATTCAAATGATATTCTGCGGTGTGTGATTGATGAGTACATACGGCATGCTGCCATTAGTTCCTCGAGTGGAAAGCGTCGATTAATAGGCATAAGTTTGTTTCGTAAGTTGTCTGTTGCTGCATGCAAAGATACAGCAAGTCTTTCTCTTCTTCCTTCTTTGGCAAACCGTTTTATGGCTTTCGCATGCCCAGCTGTGGATACAGTCACTCGTCTGGCACCCATAGCCATACCAGTGTTGTCCTCGATGCGATTCAGTGCATCTATAGAATTCACATAATTGTGGAATGGTTCACCCATTCCCATTAATACTATGTTTGTCAACTTGTGTCCAGTTGTACTGAATTTGCGAGACGCCCAGAGTACCTGTTCTACTATCTCTCCCACAGTGAGATGACGGTCGAAGCCCATCTGACCAGTTGCACAAAAGACACACCCTAGTGCACATCCTGCCTGTGTTGAAATACAAACCGTACGACGTTTTCTGTAACTCATTAAAACTGTCTCAATTTGATTTCCATCAGGTAGACTAAAGAGTGCTTTGGTTGTGTGGTTGTCTTTAGACGCAAGTTCTTTGATTTGTGTCAGGTTACCTAATCGAAACTTATCATGTAGTATTTTTCTTAAGCTAAGTGGTAATGTAGTAGCTTCTTCAAGAGTACCAATTTGTTTTTGGTAAATAGCATGCCACAATTGCTGGGTTCGATACTTAGGTTCACCCAAATCTTCCAATTGTTCTTGAAGTACGCTGACGCTCAAGTCAAGCAAGTTGATATTGGTATCCATGAACAGATTCAAACTGCAAGCAAGCCTGATGTGATGTCAGGTAGTCCTGTTAATACCAGGTCTGGTTGCACAACACTTGCTTTTGACATCTCTAGTGTAGTCACACCAGTGAGCACTAGCAGTGTGGTTATGCCTGCACGCTGCGCGCCTAATATGTCGGTATCGAGTCTGTCACCGATCATGAGTGTGTCGGACGAGTTCGATTTTAGCCGCTGTAATGCTTGCTCATAAATTGGCGTCTCTGGTTTTCCAATCACTAAAGGGGAGATACCAGTGGCAGCTTTGACTGCAGCTAATATAGCGCCGTTGCCCACACCTATCCCATTTTCGGTAGGATATGTGGTATCAGGATTTGTGCCAATAAATTTAGCTCCTGCGCGTATATTCATCACTGCAGTATTGAGTTTTTCCCAAGTTATCTTCTTGTCTATCCCTATTACTACATAGTCAGGATCGTCTTCTGTGAGCACAAACTCATGATCTCTGATCGCATTTGTTATTCCGTCACCGCCAATGACGAACACTCGACTTCCCTTTGGTGCTATTTTGTACAGGTAAGAGCTTGTGGCTTGAGCAGAAGTTAGTATTTCTTCTGGATTTACGTGAACTCCCATGCGCTTCAGTTTGCTTATATATTGATCTACTGTACTACTTGAATTGTTTGTTGCAAGCACCATGCGGGTTTTGGTATTTCGTATAGTAGCAACAAATTCTTCCAAGCCTGGCAAGGCTGTATTACCACGCCATAGAACACCATCCATATCTATAATTAAGTTGCGGTAGTTTGATATTTTCATGTGGACGATTATCTGTTTACAAGATTAATTGTAATGAGGCGACCACAGGGTCGCCCCATGTTGCTGCAATAAATGGGTTCTCTTTTTAATGCTATTTGTTTGCAGCTTTATCTGATTTTTTCTTAGTCTTCTTGCTTTTAGGTTCATCACTATCCGTGTCTTTGTCTGTGTCTTCTTCAATAACTCCATCAATCAATCCGTACTCTACGGCCTGATCAGCCGTCATCCAATAATCACGGTCTGTGTCACGTTCAATCACTTTTATTTTTTGTCCTGTGTGTTTGGCTAAGATATCGTTTAATCGGCTCCTGAGTCTTAGGATTTCTTTGGCTTGGATCTCGATATCACGTGCTTGTCCTTCTGCACCACCTAGCGGTTGATGTAAATGTATGGTTGCATTAGGAAGTGCATAACGTTGACCAGGTGCTCCGGCTGTAAGCAGTACTGTTCCGAACGAAGCAGTTACTCCGACGGCATATGTGGCTATGGGTGCGCTGACAAGTCGCATGGTGTCATAAACCGCTAATCCAGAATAAATCATTCCTCCAGGACTGTTGATATACATATTAATCTGTTTATCCGGATCTTGTTGGTCTAGGTAAAGCAACTGCGCTACTATAAGGTTGGCCACTTGGTCATTTATGCCTGTGCCGACAAATATAATACGTTCTTTTAACAACAAAGAATAAATGTCGTATGCTCTTTCACCTCGACCTGTGGATTCTATTACCATTGGTATAAGGTTTGTATTCATTGGATTTCCTTTTTTGTATCGAAAATACTATGTTATTACATAGTAGTATGCACTAGTATGATTAACTTATTGTTTGCGCATTGTAAAAAAATTATCTATCTAGCTGTTTTCATCTTCCTTATCTGTTTCTACAATTAATTGATCCTCTGCCGAGGCAGAGTTTTTAACGGTTCCTGTATCGTGTTCTTCTGCCTCAATTACATCACCTTTTGCAATGTCCTGTAACCTGTTTAGGGCCTTATCTGAAATGAGATCTAGTTCCAAAGAGCGCCGGCCACTATCCTTCTGTAGCATATCTCGGACTTTATCGGCTGACTCACCGAATGGTAGGGATGTTTTTTCTATCGCTTCTTCTATTTCAGCATCATCTACTTCTATTTTCTCAATCTTTACAATTTCTGACAGCATCAATGAGCTATGCAACTGTTTTGTGGCTTCGGGTGTAAGCGCTTCTATAAACTCTGCTTCAGTTTGACTTTCTATTTTTAGGTAGTCTTCTAACGTTATACCTTGTGACTTTAATCTTCTTTCCTGTTCTTGAGCAAGCTCTTTGATTCTTTCTTGGAGCATAATTGAAGGATAAGAAATTGTGCATTTCTTCAAAATCTCTTCTACTACAGCACTCCTGTATTCTCTATCTTGTTGCGTGATTGCGGAATTTTCTAGCTGCTTACGCACAGCTATTCGTAAATCCAGCAAAGTCTTATATTCTTCTGAGACCAATTCAGCAAAACCATCATTCAGTTCAGGTAAGGTTCTGCTTTTGCAGCTTGTACAGGTCACGTTCCATGATACAGTTTTTCCTGCTAAATTTTGGTTATCGTACTCGCTAGAGAATGTTATTTCGAATTCGCGTGACTCGTCAATACTCATTCCTTCAAGTTCTTGTGTGAATCCGGCCATAGGCCATTCGGACTCGGATTCTAATAGTACATCGAAGTTTGTTTCATCGACAAGAACATTTTCTTCTTCATTATCATCATCCAGTATCCCTCGCGCATCGATAGTAATTACATCGCCTAACTGGGAAGGACGGTCAATTGGTTCCAGTAAGGCGTGTTCAGAACGGAGATGTTCCATTGATTCAGAAACTGCCTCATCAGATATTTCTACAGTTTCATAGGACACTCGTACCGATTTATAATCACCTAAATCTACTTTAGGAGGCAGAGGTACATTAAAAGTAAGCACTGGATTATCCTCAATTTTTACATCGACTAGACTGCCGGGTGCGAAAGGATCTAGATCGCTTTGTTCCAATGCTTCTTTGTAAACTTGCTGTCCTAATTCTTCAATGGCATTTTCGGTGACAGTATCATCACCAACGTGCTGTAGTATCACACTGTAGGGTGCTTTCCCTTTTCGAAACCCTGGAATATTTATTCTTCTTGCTAATTTACGTGCAGCTGCATTTTTGGCAGCTATCAGCCTACCGCTTTCCAGCTCCACAGTCATCTCAACTTCGCAGTTGTCTAGCTCATTTGTACTAATTTTCAATTGATCCACTTTTTAATCCTTGTACGGTTTTTCGTTAGTGGGGAAGGCGGGACTTGAACCCGCACGGGCTAAGCCCACGTGGTCCTAAACCACGCTCGTCTGCCAATTCCGACACTTCCCCGAACGCGCGCAATTATAGCATGGAGAATGCAACTTGCTATATCTATTCAACATGTTAATTAGATTGGAGAAAAATGTCTATCGCTGTATCAAGTTGAATATCTATGTTACTTTGACGGTCTTCGGGGCTAGATTGTACTTCAACGTCTGGATTAACTCCCTGTCCGTCAATGGAGTTGCCAAGTGGACCAGCCCATCTGGCAAAGGTAATGCGGACCGATCCATGATTGTCTGTAAGATTGATCCAGGTTTGAACTGTACCTTTTCCGTAAGTTGTTTCTCCTACAAGTGTGCCACGATTGTAATCTTTGACAGCACTTGCTACTATTTCAGATGCGCTTGCACTACCTTTATTAATTAATATGATCAGTGGAACTTCAGTCGCTAAGCCATCTCTCGCCGATCGATACTCTCGTTCTCGCCCATCTCCGAATGTTTCTCTCATGACTATTTGGTTTTTGATGAATTGGGATGTGACTGCGATACCTGCATCTAGAAATCCGCCCGGATTATTCCGTAGATCAAGAATTAACCCGTCTGGATCATCTGACATTAGGCTGCGTAGCTGACTACGCAGTTCTTCTTCAGTTCTGTCACCAAAACGATTTATTTTTACATATGCGATTCGGTTGTCCAGACTTTCTCCCTCAACTGAAGGGACAACGAAATTGTATCTAGTTATCTCAAGAACTAAGGGCTCTAATACACCTTCGCGCTTTAAGGTAATTTCTACAATAGTGCCAGCTGGGCCTCTAACTTTACCTATAACTTCAAATGGGTCGATACCAGAAACGTCTTTGCCGTCGATAGCTATAATGGTGTCACCAGGAAGTATACCGGCTGCTTCTGCTGGAGATCCTGGAAGAGGGGCAATCACACGGAGGTATTCGCCACTTCTCGTATCTACTTCAGCACCGATACCCTCAATTTCACCAGACATATTTTCACTCATCATATCTTGCTCAACGGGAGTCATATAAGTGGTGTTTTTGTCTCCGGTGGCTTTGAGCATACCCTTGATTGCACCTTGAACCAATTTTGTGGTGTCTAATGGCTGATCTACAAAATTCTCCTGTAACAATTCAAAAGATTCCCAAAAAGGCTTGAAGTATTCTTGCAGCTCTTGTGGAGTAGCACCTGCTTCTTGATTGATTTCAACTTCATTTGCAGTGCTTATATATTTGGGGAAGGACACGTTGCTAGGCAAAATGTCGTGATAGTAAGCACCCGTGACAACTCCTCCAGCGAAAATGCTTGTGCTAACAAAAACTACTGTTATCGATATTAGAAAAATGCGATATATTCTTTCCTTCATAAGGTAACTAATTCTCCAAAGTTTGACAATTTATTACATACAATTAGTTGACGTAAACGCGATATTCAAATTCGCGCGATCCAAGTGGATAAACTTTATTCCCATCGTTTATTTCCTGATCGAAACTCACTTTAGTATGCAATATGTGTTCACCGCGAGGCCAATCAGTCAGACCCGCTAGTAGGTAAAAACAATATTCTTGATTCGCTTGACCATCAGTTTGATAAAAGTTATTCTTTGAAATTGGTTCTTCATTCAAATAGAAGTTGACGGTAATATTGCTCCAATTGCTGTAAGCGATATCCTTGCTAGTGGCACACCAAGCGTACCACCAAATACTTTCCGTAGAATTATCCATGAGTATCGAGTAATTTCGTTTTACTCCTGGTTCGGGTATCTCATAATTTGGCGGTTCCTCGGCGAGTTCTTCCAAGATCGGAGTATTTTCCTGAGCAGCTGTGAGGGTCAATGGTGGTGCGAGTAAGCGTGGAGATTCTAAGGGAATGATTCCAGCTACTAATGGCTTTCTTAGAAAACTAATTGCTTCTTGTAAAACCACATCTCTGTTTTCCAAAACGTTCGCCTCAGTGATTGGTATAAGCTGGTCGGGTACTACTCCTGTTCCTTCTACAATTATATTGTTCTTCATATCCTGATCCATGCCAGTGGGAATCTGGAAAGACAAATCGCCAGGGAGTGTATATTGCCCGCGACCTACCTCACCCATAATTCCATTGCTAGGATACTGACCTAATACAGTAACTTGTGGGAGTTGACTAAACACCCAAGCTACGTTTTCACATGCACTCGCGCAAGCAGGTCCTACAAGTATTGCTACTCTTCCTTCATACAGTAGGTTTTCGTCAGGTTCTACACTGTCTGGTGGACCATAAGTGTCAAAACGTCCCAATTTTTCGCTGTAATAATATCCGCGCATGACTTCAATTTCGGTCGGAGTAAAGAAAGATGCTAAGCTAGTACCCATAGGTGACCCGCCAAGGTTATGTCTTAAATCAATTATTACACCCGGAGATTCGTTGTCATTAAATAATTGTACTGCTCTTCTAAACAAACGAAATGTCAAATTAAGGTCGTCAGATAAAGACCAGATGCGAATATATCCAATCCCATTATCATCAATGATCTCATACTCGATAGGTGGTGCATTGCGATCAAAATCGACGTATAGCGATGTAGCAGCAAGACTGTTTCTCTCGGAACGTAATACGAGAGATGCTTGTTTCTCAATTCCTGTAGAATCTTTCCATTGTATTGTAGCTACCTCGCCCACCTCTCCTCTAGTAATATACCGATATCTTTCTAGCTTAAGAATATGGTCAGTGGAAAAGGGGCCATTTAGTGGAGTAACACTTTTTAGTGCTTTTCCTATCGGAACATTATTGTAGGAAAGAATTTGGTCTCCTTGTTTTAGCCCAGCTTCTGCAGCACTTCCATTGTCGTCAATATAACTGACCAACACTCGTCCGTCACTCAGCTCGGTCATTCCTAACCCCAAACCACCTCCAGCTTCTTTCTGAAATAATCCACCATCATTACCTCCCAATCCTATATGGCCATCTGGTATGCTCCAGGCGAAGTTACGCATAGCAATGTACCATAGCTGAGGATCAGATAATGCTTCTGCGTTAGCTACTTGCGGTGCAAATCTATCATATAGGTTTTGCCAGTCAATACTTTTTAGCTCGGTAAAAGGATATTCAATCGAAGCCTTAGACCATAAAGCATTAAAAGCTTCTGTATAACTCAAATCTGATAAGTCGTTAATTGCAACATCTCCTTCGTATAGGATGATTTCAGAAATTTGTTCTTTTGTGAATGTGAATGGGTTGTTATCGAGGTTGACAATAGTATATCCTTCTTCAATGTATTTCGTAGGATCATCTTCTGTAAAAAGAAGCTTGTCTGGACCAAAACCAGACGGGAATGCCTGTTTGTTGTCTGGAGCCCATACTATGAGTTTGCCTCCCATGATTTCATCTCGATTCTCACTATCGATACGTGCAGATGTCCAAACAGTTGACCAACCTCGGAACTCATCCTTGCCTAAAAAAGGGTCACCAATAGTATTTGCTTGTACTGCAACCGCAAAAATCCGTACTCCGGTGTCGTCCTGCGAATTGTTATCAACATCTACAAGGACGCCTGGAGGCAATGATGGTAGATGGAGCACATAATCCCAAGTGTTTTCTCCGCTGGGAGTTAGAGGACCTAAAACTTGATCCTGTGGTGGGATAATAAAATCGAAGTCACGTTTGACGAAGCCGGTCTCATCCTCTAGCATCACATAGGGCTCCACAAGATAGTTTTCAAATAGAGGAAATGTGATCTTAGCACTGCCAACAATAGTTACTGGTTCATTATGGTTTTTTGTGTCAATGGTAGGAATAGGTGTGTTTTCGATAGCTACTACTTTATCAATATTAGGGGTTGGTGAAACGCTCACGATGATTGGTTCAGCTATTTCCGTGTCAGTTGTCTCATCCGGCACTTTTTGGTTT
>CAWWAV010000006.1:0-14814 GCA_963934935.1 uncultured Anaerolineales bacterium | reverse complement strand
TAATACAGATATGCTGCAATTTCACGTATAACATTTTGGCTTCGGGCTAGGTCAGTCTTGGTAGGATATAAAGACCACTTTATCCGGTGAGTATTCATTTCTGCATGAAAAGTTGTAGATGGTATTGCGTAAAGATCTTGTGTTCGGAAAGTGGCTAGTGCTCGTTTCATATGGGTATGTGAAGTTACCAATATGAATTTTTTCATGTCTAGACGGGCCATTAGTTTAGCAACATTTATAGCTTGCTCATAAGTGTTTTGAGAATTGGATTCCATTAATAATAGGTTGTCTTTCACACCTAAATCCAACAATTCTTGTCGCATTAGTTCACTTTCAGGAATTGATAACGCGAGCGGATTACCGATTCCCCCTGAAAGAATAATAGGCACTTCAGGTAGTTTTTTGTGCAGACGGTACGCTTCTAAGATGCGGTATGCTGTGTGAATTGATACTATATTAATAGTATTTGTGTTGTTAGCTAATGTGTGTCCTCCACCACTAAGTACAACTATTGCATCTGGCCCTATTGTTTCTATATCAGCATTTATAGTGGTGAAATCTTGATTCAGAAATGATTCCAGATATGTGGCGCCAAGGTGTGTGCTCATAAGCCAATAAGCACACAAAGTAGATGTTAGCCAAATACGCTTGAACGTACGTAATTTGGGGCCAGCATAAAGTAGTATTATCCCAATTAAAATTAATATCAATAAAAAAGGCAGTGATCCAGGAAGTAATAGTTCATACATTTCAATTACACTAACAAAATAGATCAATAGTTTATAGCAAACATATTGTTAACTAAGGTTTTGTTTCTAGGAGTCGCCAAAGATACCAACTAGCAGCTGTACGGAAAGGTCTCCAAGGTTCGCCGATTTGCAATATGGTTTTGTGTTCAGGCATCTGACTTAAATTACACAATTTCTGGACTCCTTTTCTAATTCCTAAATCACCGGTAGGGATTATGTCCGGATAGTTAAGGGCAAACATGAGAAAAATGCTTGCTGTCCACGGCCCAATACCTTTAACTTGAGTCAGCATACGTGTAATTTCATCAGTACTCATATATCTGAATCTGCGCGGGCGAATATGGCCTTGAATATATTGCTCGGAAAGCTCGTGTATAGTTGTTGCTTTCTGTATAGATAAACCTGCCGTCTGTAGTTTTACTATAGATAGTTGCCGTACTTTTTTTGGTGTTGGAAAGTGGCTGGTTGGAAACAGATTGAGAAATCTTTTGTAGATGACAGAAGCTACTTTTCCAGACAATTGCTGGTATATGATTGTATGCACCAGTGATTTAAATGTGTTACGAGTGCGCTGAATATCTGGTGGTCCATGAAGATCGATCAAGTGATTGAATCGGGGGTCAACCTTACGTAGATGATAGGTGGCTTCTAAAGGATCCATATAGGTATTGGGCATACGGTATATTGATTATATCATCTTGATATTGAGCCACAATTCGAATACATTAGGGTGGTACAATTTGGTTAATGGGAACATTATGTCAAGCTATAAAGATCGGTACAATTGATTATGCAGATGCGTGCATTTTGCAATCTTCGCTAGCTGCTGAGCTAGCAGCTGGCAAACGTACCGATTGTATACTCTTGTTACAACATCCTCACACTTACACGTTCGGTAGTTCAGCAAAGCATGAGCATTTGCTTTACACTGATGATCAATTAATCAATTATGACATTGTAGTTTGTGAAACTGATCGTGGTGGTGGTATTACTTATCATGGGCCAGGACAGTTGGTCGGATATCCTATATTGGATTTAGGAAGTCTTTATATGAACGAGTCACATATATTTACCTCAGACTATATAAGCTATATTCGTAAACTAGAGGTCATGCTAATCAATATATTACGTGGTTATGGTATTGAGTCTATGCAGGTGCCTGGGTTGACTGGAGTATGGGTGGAATCTTGTGCTTCACCGAACGGACACTTCACCTCATATAAAAATACCGATTTGCCTAGTAAGATAGGATCAATCGGTGTTAGAGTAGACAAGAACGGGATTAGTCAACATGGGTTTGCTCTTAATGTCGATATTCAGGATTCTTATTTTGAAGGCATCGTGTCGTGTGGTCTCGAAGGTTATGGAACCATATCTATGTCTGAGGTATTAGCAGATGTGCCCACAATACAAGATGTGCAAAGTACTGTGATTTGTGAATTTGGAAGGATGTTTGATAAGGAAATGATCTCGTCAGATAGATCATCATCTGACTTATGTATAGGTAGGAATTAATTATGGCGACCGATGTGTTGCATCTTGAACCGACAACCAAAAAGATAGGTAGGCGACCGCCTTGGATAAAAGTTAGAGCTCCAGGAGGTGAAAACTACCAAAGACTAATTGGTTTGATGCGTTCAAACCAATTACATACAGTATGTGAAGAGGCTCAGTGCCCTAATATTGGGGAGTGTTGGGGTTCTGGAACTGCAACTTTTATGATGATGGGAAATATATGTACACGGTCCTGTGGTTTTTGCGATGTTATAACGGGTCGACCTAGGGTGTTAGATTGGGATGAGCCGCGTCGTATTGCTGCAGCTGTGAAGCAAATGAATCTGGAACATGCAGTTGTTACTAGTGTGAATAGGGATGAGCGTGACGACGGAGGTGCACCTTTGTTTGCCATGGTTATAAGGGAAATTCGTTTACAGCATCCTGGCTGTTCAGTAGAAGTTCTAATACCTGATTTCAAGGGGTCTATTTCAGCATTACAGACAGTTATGCAGGCACGTCCAGAGATACTCAATCATAATGTGGAGACTGTACCGAGGTTATTTAAGAAAGTACAACCACAAGATAATTTTGAATGGGCAAAAATGGTGCTATGTAATGCTCGCGAGATAGACACGGATGTTCTTACTAAAAGCGGCATAATGGTAGGATTAGGTGAGTCTATGGAGGAAATTAAACAAACTATTTCTGATATTCGCAGCTGGGGAGTAAACATTCTTACTGTGGGTCAATATTTACAACCTTCTCGGAAACACTTGCCCATTGAACGTTACTATACAATGGATGAGTTTGATGAAATAAAATCATACGCTGAAAAAGATTTAGGGTTTGATTGGGTCGAGTGCGCTCCTTTAGTTAGATCAAGTTATCATGCGGAGCGTCAGGTGCGTATGCTAAGCAAATTATACAAACAGTTATATAAAAAAGACGTAGATTAGGTGTTTGGTTATTCGAACCCAATTTCAGATTGGTCACCTACATTAAATGTGCTGGATTGTCCCTTTACGCTAGTAAAGCGACCAACTAGGGATTGTGTAAGAACAGTGTCTTCAATCTGTGCACCCTGCTCAACAATGGAATCACTTATGATTGACGATGTAATAGTGCAATCCGCACCTATTGTGGCACATGGTCCAATTACTGAGTTGGTTATTTTTGCATCAATATGAATATTTACGGGAGGTACTATTACGGATCCGTCAACTTGCACTTGCGCACTGTTATCATGTCCGTTCTCAAGAAGATATTTGTTCGTTTCTAGCAGACTGTCTGGTTTACCACAATCTTTCCAAACTTCTACTTCGTTTGCTTGCATTTGCAGTCCTTGGTCTAATAATATCTGCATAGCATCTGCTAGATAGTACTCCCCCTTAGTTTGTGTATTGTTATTGATTTGTTGTTCAATTGCACTCATGAGCATCTGACTGTCTCTAAGATAATAAAATCCTACAACGGCTAAATTGTTTTCCATCGACTCAGGCTTTTCAATTATTTGTGTTACATAGCCATTAGAATCCCTAACAACCACACCGAAACGTCTTGGGTCTTTCACCTGTTTTACCCATGCGATTGCTTCGTCTGTTGCAGTATTGATTTTGGTTAGATCTGTTTCTACGATAGTGTCAGCGAAACCTATTAGCATTGGTCCCGTCACGTACTCTTTTGCTAGAAGAATAGCTGGAGATTGTCCGTCAAGTTGTTTTTGCTCCAAGAATCGTGTACTAGTGTTAGGATATGTTTTTCTAATATGTTCCTGTATTTGATCACCCATGTAACCAGTAATAAAAATAAATTCCTCCACTTCCACATCTTTGAACATATTAAGCACATGACCAATAACAGGTGTTCCTGCAACGTTCATCAATGGCTTAGGCTTGCTATATGTGTGGGGTCTTAATCTGCTACCAAAACCAGCTAAAGGGATAACAATTTTCATATTAATGCTCCAGTCCGGGAATATGTTTGTGCCAATCTGTAGCTTGCTGATATATGTGGCCGACCGTTAACAATTGTTGTTCGCTACATGTGGGACCAAGCAACTGAACTCCTATAGGGAGACCACTTTGGTCAAAGCCGCAGGGTAGCGAGATTCCCGGTATTCCGGCCAGGTTTCCCGACAATGTAAATATATCAGAGAGATACATTTGCAATGGATCTTCTATCTTTTCTCCTATCTTGAATGCTGTTGTAGGTGTTACTGGGCCCACAATTGCGTCCACTTTTGAGAAAGCTAGTTCGAAGTCCTTTTGGACCAATGTACGCACCTTTTGTGCATTCAGATAATAATCTTCGTAATAACCTGCAGTTAGTGCATAAGTACCTAACATGATACGTCGTTTGACCTCTTTACCAAAACCATTACTCCTAGTATTGATGTAGGTTTCCCACAAGTTATTGCCAGTTCGACGCTGTCCGAATCTTATACCATCGTAGCGAGCGAGGTTTGCAGATGCCTCAGCGTTTGCTATTAGATAATAGGCTTCTAGGGCATGTTGAGTATGTGGCAATTGCACAGATACTATTTCTGCACCTAGATGTTTTAGCGTTTTAATAGTATCTTTCACTGATTTTTCTACCTCGGGTTGTAAGGAGCCAGTTGTATGTTCACGCTCAACTCCCACACGAACCCCTTTTAGATTATCTGTTCTTGAAAGCACCTCTAGATAGTTGGGTGGTTTCTTTTGGAGGGTGGTTGAATCCTTGAGGTCTGGGCCTGATATGACTTGTAATAACAGAGCTGCGTCCTCAACAGTTCGAGTGAGCGTTCCAATTTGATCAAGAGATGAACCAAACGCTATTAGACCATATCTAGATACACGTCCGTAAGTAGGTTTGAGTCCCACGACTCCACACATTGCTGCTGGTTGTCGGACGCTTCCTCCAGTGTCTGTTCCTAGTGCACCATATGACATTCCGGCAGACACGGCAGCTGCACTTCCTCCGGAGGAACCTCCGGGTACACGATTGAGATCCCACGGGTTGTGGGTTGGTCCAAATGCAGAGTTTTCGGTAGAGGAACCCATTGCAAACTCATCAGTGTTTGTTTTCCCTAAAAAAATTGCACCAGCATCTCGTAAACGTTCACTAGCAGTTGAGTCATAAGGTGGCACAAATTCTTTGAGCATCATTGAGCCGGCAGAAGTAACAACATCAGACACACAGATGACATCTTTTATGGCCAGGGGGACACCATTTAATGGTGATGGTTTTTGATCGGATTTGCCATTTATCCAGTTCTGCCAGGCAATATCAGCATTGGTTGCTTGCTGCATAGCTAAATCAGAGCTTATAGTTACAAATGCGTTTACTTCCGACTCGAATGAATTAATTTGACTAAGACACACTTCAGTCAACTCAACACTAGTGATATCCCCAGTACTAAGCAAATCAGATACCCTGGCTAAGGATTGGAAAGCTAGGTCCATAACACACATTCTTTAGTAGGTTTGTTGTAAGTCACTGTATTAATTTTTATCTAGTACAGGAGGTACGCTGAAATATCCATTATCAACTTCAGCAGCGTTGCTGAGCAGTTTATCAATAGAAAGAGATGGGTGTGCTTCGTCCGGTCTTAGTATTGTGTGCAAGTATAGTGTGTTATCAGTTGGACGGACATTAGATACGTCTACTTTTTTAATCTGATTCATATAGTCCAATATCTCAGAGAGGTCCTTACCGAATGACTTTAGCTCATTTTCTGTTAGGTGTAGGCGAGCAAGTTGTGCTATACGCACTACTTCATTAGTGGATATGGTTGATGCCATAAGTTTGTATCCTCAATTCTAGCTATGATAAATAGCAAGAATTGCAATTATTCTACCATTGTATTTTGTTACAACATAGGAGTCTAATATTAAGCTCTCTTTACAAACGAGTCTATTTCTTCAAGGGTCGGTAGACCATCTCTTGCACCAGCCTTTGTGCAAGAGAGAGCTGCTGCCGCTGAACCATATATACAAGCTTTTTTCACAGACCAACCTAGCGCAATGTGTGTATACAAAAAAGTGGCATGATATGCATCTCCTGCTCCTATAGAGTCGACTATATTTACAGGAAATACATTTATTTCATTGATTTGTTCCTGAGTTGCTATGACAGATCCAGCGGAACCTTTAGTAATCAGTAAGGTCATTTCAGGATGTTTGTGTAAAACCGCAGAGATTGCCGTAGACAAGTCAGAATAATCGCCCCACATAAGAAAATTTTCTTCGTCGGCAAATAGATAGTCTGATATATGCAACATGTGGTTGATATTTCTAGCGTGCTCTGGTTTGTTCACACGTTCAGGGGCCATTTGCAGATCATATGCTATTGGGATATCCAAGTCTTTTGCTCGTCTAGATACTTCAATAGCTGTATCTGCTGGATCCATGTCAGTGAAGAATACCCTAGCAGATTTCAGAAGATTGTCTGGGACCTCTGCTGATTTAATCTGTAAATCAGCAGGTAAAGTGATTACCAGACCGGCTCGTTTTAAATCAGAAGTTACCATTAATACAGTGAGTTGTGACAGAGTGTTGTCTCTTCTAAGGATATATTCAACATTGACCCCTGCTACCCTTAATTGTTCGACCATTCTTTCACCGATACTATCACTACCAGTTGCAGCAACTAGGGCTACCTGGCCTCCCAATTGTGCTACAGCATGTGCTACATTTCCGCTCATGCCACCTCCAGTCCACAATTGTTTGTCTGTGTGAATTCCATCACTGGCTCCTGGATATCGGTCAACCCAAGATAGCAGTTCGAGAGTAGTAGACCCTAATGCAATTACGTCAAATTGTTCTGATGATGGCATGATTGGAGTGTTTCCTAACGATCAAACCAACCTTCTAGCATACTTGTGTAAATTATCTTTTGTAAAAAGTCCATTGGACCACGTTCTGGTGGCCGATCAGGATTACAATTTTTTGCTATTGCAGTGAAGTATGCGAACATTTGTAGAGGAATCCAGGCAACCAGAGGTCCAAACATTTCACTATGTTCAGGTACAGTATAGTAATTAGCTTCTAAGTCCGACCACAAATCTTTGTCTTGTGCAGTACCAATGACGATAATCTTGCCACGATTGCTTTTGACGTGTTGGCTTACCAGTCTATCGCGTTCTCCTATATCTCCTGGTCGCGTTATGATGAATACAGGGTCATCATCACTTAATGAAAGAGCATGAAGATGAGCATATTCCTCCAGATTAGTAGATTCAGCACGGCTCTGACTAGTCTCCTTCATTTTAGCGGCTGCCAGTTGTGCTGTTGCCCAGTTAGGTCCAGATCCAATGAAAGTATATATAGGTGCCTTAAGTAGATTTTGAGCCAACTCCTGCATTTGATTCTCTAGTTTGAGCGATTCCGCAATTGCATTGGGTATATCAGAATAAAGTTCTTGTCGCAGCATGCTAATGTCTTGATTAGAGTAAGTGTTTCGAGCTTCAGCAATATGTAATGCTAATGCATATAGATTTGCCAGTGCAGTGGTGGTTTGCTTAGTTGGAAACGAATCGGACCATCCGGCTTGAGTATGAATTACCTCATCTGTTTCATCTGTTATAGGACTTGGGTTAAGATTAGTTAGCGAGAATCGAGGAGCTCCTTTTTGTGCTGCTAGACGAGCCGCATCAATTACCTTAACCGTTTTACCTGATGATGATATCAGAATCACTAACGTACGCTCATCTATTAAATTGTGGCGATAATTGGTAAACTCTGCTGCTTCTATTGACTCCGATGGCAATTGTGCCCATTTTTCAAATGCGTATGTGGCTCCGATGCCAAGCATGTATGGATCTCCACACCCAACCATGATTACGCGGTCAATCCGTTGTGAGTAACGCTGAGCGATTTCTTTGAGATTTTTGTCAGCATGCATTAAGCTGTCTGAAATCTTGTTCGGTTGCTCGCGTATCTCTTTAATGAATTGGTACTCGTTGTTCATAAAATATTATTCCTTTTATTATTTATTTCCCTATATTTGTGATTATATGGGCGAAGGGTGTTAATGTTAGCTTCACTATCTATATTTGGAATGAGTTTACAATGGCGTCACTTAATGTGCAAAATATTACGTACAAAATACTGACAAATTATACTCAAGGTTTTCTTTGTGCTAGTTTGACTTCAATCTTATTTCTCCACTATAAATCTTGCGTTGGTCTCCATTGCTGAGTTGTATTATCAGAGCTCCGTTTGATCCTATACCTAAAGCTATGCCTTCAATTGGGTTGTGACCGGAATCAATAACTTCTATGTATTGATCTCTCCAGAGCATACGCTTCTGCCACTCTTCCCTAATAGAGTTTTGTTCCAACTGATTGTATAGTAACCCAACATTGTGTACCAATTGTTGTAGGAGATTTACTCGATCAACTTTATGTCCTATGATGTCTGCTAAGCATGACGCATCGTACGAAGGGTTTGTAACTTCCAGTGGTCGAGAATTTACGTTGACGCCTACACCCAATATTTGCCACTCAGGCAAATATTGGGTGTAACTTGTTTCTACTAATATCCCAGCAATTTTTTTCTGTTCAATCCAGATGTCATTAGGCCACTTAAGTTTGGGGGATATATTGCATAGCTGTTCAATTGCATATGCGGTTGCTAAACCACCAAGCATTGGAATTTGGCTAATCTCAGGATTTGACAGTTTAGATCTAAGTATAAAGCTTACAGCTAGACCACTTCCTTTGGGTGTAAACCAGCGACGATCGAAACGGCCGCGACCAGCAGTTTGTTCGTTGGCTACTATGAGGGTGCCTTCGGGATCACCGTTTAACGCATGGGTTTTAGCCTCATTGTTGGTTGAGCCAGTAGAATCGTAATAATAGAGTGGATGACCGAATTTTGTAGCAGCTAGCGATTTAGAAATGGTGGTGTATGAAAATGCTTTTTCGTTCATAGTTATATTCTAAAGGTCTATTTGTTTACGTCAAATGGTATGAAGCTGGTAGAATCCTTTGGAATGAAAACATTATGGGCACCTTGGCGTATGGATTATCTTATTGGGGAGGTCAATTCAGTGACAGGATGTTTGTTTTGTATCAATATTGAAAAGACACCATCTGAGGAAAATTTAATTATTCACAAAGGGAAGCATAATATAGTTATGCTAAACAAGTATCCCTATAGTAATGGTCATTTGTTAGTTGCTCCGATTATGCATGTGACTTCCATAGACGAATTATCAGAGTTTGCTATCATCGAACTATCTATTTTAAGTCAGGTTTGTGTGAAAACGTTACGACGCGCATATGATCCTGAGGGTTTTAATATAGGTATAAACATTGGGGCAGCGGCTGGTGCAGGAGTTCCAGATCACGTACATATGCATGTTTTACCTAGGTGGTCTGGCGATACCAACTTTATGACTAGTATTGCTGAGACGCGTGTGTTACCTGAGGAAATTGGCGTAACATACCAAAAGCTACAAAGAATAATTAGGCAGATTGTGGACGAACAACAAATAGATAATACATAGTTTGAGATTATCTTTGATATTGCATCTCGAGCAATCTAATCAACTCTTCATTGTTTTTTCCTAACGCAGCATTTTTAGCCAAATAATGTGCTGCGTCAATTTCTGATATTGATGTGTTGGAACCACATAGGTGCCAACTGACGTCCAATTTATCGACATATATTGAGATGGGTTTCCATACATCGAGATTTTTTACGGTATTACCTGATTTTGTTTTCCAATCTTGTAATCTCCAATTAGACATCCACTTGCTAGCTCCTTGATGTACATATTTTGATGTAGTGTAGATGTCTAGGGGTTTGGTAATTGGTGCTGCCTTCAATGCTTGTGCTGCGGAGAAGAGTTGCATTCTATTTGCTGTAGTTGTTTTCTCTTGTCCTGAAAGTACTTTTACTTCTTTGTTTTGCAGCAACAATACTGTCCACCCTCCTGGACCTGTAGACCCTATACAAGAAGCACCGGTAAATGCACGAATTGAATCAACCATGTTGTTTTGGTTAATTCTTGTTATAGATTCTCGCGCTAAGGTATCAACCTCTTCATTAAGAGGGTTTCCCGAGTGACCTTTCACCCACTTCCAAACTACTTCATGTGGTTTCATTGCACTGACCAGCTCTAGCCAAAGATCTTGATTTGCTACTGGTTTCTTCCTGCTTGTACGCCAGCCTCGTGCTTGCCACATAGTCATCCATTTAGTAATTCCTTTTTGGATGTATTCTGAATCAGTGTATAGGTCTACTGTACAGGATGATTTAAGGTAACGTAAAGCCTCTATAGTTGCTTGAAGTTCCATACGGTTGTTGGTGGTATTTTCTGCACTACCATAAATTTCTTTTCTGTGTGTACCAAACAGGAGTATTGCCGCCCATCCTCCTGGTCCCGGATTCGGGTCACAGGCGCCATCAGTATATATTGTTACTATCCTGTTTGTACTATTAGAAGCTGACATTAGTGTGTATTGTTTAGTTTGTTCCTATATAAGTAGTTACATAACACAAGTTACTTCTTGTTAGTATTACTTATGAATCCCACTGATTCTTCGGTGGAAGAGACCATTACCACACTGAGTGTGTTGCCATTAGTGATTTCTTGAATATCATATACTTTGACTAAATCAGCATAGCTTGCATCTTGAGGGCTAAGTTTGCCAAGCAAATTTGGAGAATCCCTAAATACTGATTCATCAAAGTGAGTTTCATCTTGTGTTAGGCTAATAGCCAGTGGATAAATGTTAGCTTCCACTAAATCTTGATAAAAATGAGTTCCATATGATGGTTCACTTGTCTTGGGGCCACTGTCTGGTACCAGCTCAATTAGCATCCTAGTATTGTGCACATCTGCATAAGTCACCTTTACACCTAGGTCTGGGTTGCTGCTTCCCCATCGGTACGGCCCTATTAGGACAAATCTTTCGCCTTGCAGTGCGTGATTGAGTCTGCCGATTACTCGAGCAATCTGAGTTTTTCTAGCGGGATCATTAATGGAGTCGTATGAGCTGAGCGGTACAATTACTACGAATCTGATATCGTCTACTTGTGCATCTTGGACAATGCCGCGAGACTTGAACACTATTTGCGCTTTGTTAATGTCAGTCGGTATTGTTACAGGTGAATTTTCAGTCCGAAGACTTTGTGGTCTACATTGCACCAGACAGATTGATACTGTTGGTTTTTTGTTTTTATATTTGAGTTTGGTGGTGAATTCAATGTCCACTGCTGCATCATAATGCTTAGACAAATGTGTTAGCATACGCTTCAATTGTGAGACAAAATCAGTTTGTTCTAGCATTTGGTCAAAGGTTAACACTAGGGTTCTGGTATCAATATTTGGGTTTATTGTGATCAATTTACTTAGATAATTATCGGCGATTTGCATAGCTACAAGTCTTAGCCACTTGAGTTTTCCGTGTAGTATTTTTGTAGCTGGTTGGGTTTCAAATCTATTTGTTTTCAGGTTAATAACATCAATTTTCTTCTGCGAGTAATGTTGTATAGCGTTAGCTCCTGACTCTGGACGAATGTTGGGGTGGCTTAATGCGACCATCCGAGCATAGTCCGTTGTTTGGTCCACTGCACGTGTTCCAAGACCACATACAATACGCACCAATCCGTCCTCTGGATTAATGCGGGGTGTCCATCGGTATTGGTTCTGGCTAAAAGCAACTCCAGCAACTGGTGGATAATACCAATCACCATGTCTGTCACCCTCGACCACTTGGATTAGTATTGCCATGCGTTCGTCGTAATCTAATAATCCCATTTTCTTTCTATAGAGCAGCGCATCTGGACTATAAACACTTGCATATATTTTGGAGATTGCCTTAGATAGTGAATCTAAGTTTTCCGAGGCGCTAGCTTGGTTTGCGCAAAAATAGCTGTGGTATTTTCCTGCAAAGGAGGTTCCATAAGAGTCTTCCAATAGGCTGGATGACCTTACTATTATGGGTTGTCCGTTGTGTCTTTGCAGTAGGTCTTGTAGTTCTTGAGTAATGTCAGTTGGGAACGAACCATCATTAAAGCTATCTTTAATTGTAGGATACAGTTCCCTAATCTCATCTGCCGACCTATATTTTTGGTTCATAACCCATGTGAGTTTGTTAGTGTCTTTGAATTGATCGAACACGTCCGTAGCAACAAAATACGACTGAGGTGTACTGATCTCGCTAGCAAGTTGGTTGTTGCCTTGCATCATAATCTTGGCTAGCTCAATACCTGCTGCTTTGCCACCTATTTTTCCTGTGCCAATCCGTCTGTCAAGTATGTTGAACAAGTCTTGAATTGTGAACCATTTCCTAGCAGTACCTACAAACTCTAATCTATCACTGACTACTGTCTTGATGGCTACTACTATTATTTCTGCTAAGTGGTGAGAAAACACTTGTTGATCGTCAGGTTTTAGAGACTCTATTTGTTTGCCATGATCCATTAATAGGTCTAAAGGAGCCATTTCGGGGTTATATGTTATGTCGCTTACTGTGCGCTTTTTACCAGCACGGTTCTTAACAAGTGTATTAACGATGTTATCGAACAAATACATTGGTAGATTGTAAGCAAAGTAAAATTCAGTAAGATAATCCCGCACATGACTTGTGCGTATTTTCCATATCTCAGCTGGCTCTTTAGTTAGAGATTTGTTCTGACCGTCTAATTCTTGGGATTCGATAGATCTCTGACGCACCTCATTGTCCATCTGTTCAGGAGTTATGATTCCGCGACGAAATATTTCATCCATCATTTTACTTCGAATTTCTTTACCTAGAATGGGATACTGTCTTATCCGCAATTGAAGACGAACTATCTTTGGTAAGCTGGTGAGGTCAAGTGTCATGTTGACTGTAATGGAACTATGTTGACGATTCTGCTAAATTTTCTTTTAACCATGCAATATTTTGCACTGGTGTCGGATCAATTCCATATGCGATTGACAAATAGAAGCTGACATAGTCTCCATAATGTACCATGGACAACATTTGTGCCATACGAGATTTGCCTTGGGCAGTTACACAATCTGTGTTATAGCCAGATCCGAGGAAGAGTTGGCGAGTAAGGTCAATTCGACGTTGGTTACGTGGATGTGCAGCGGGCGAATTCATGAATAATACAAATGCTTTGTCAATAAATGACTCAGGCCGGTCTAGACCTACTACTGAGTTGTGGTTCATTTCTGGCAATTCTTCATATTGGGCCCATGCCTTGCTGTTTTCGGCGATTTGTCCACGCCATCGGCGTGCCACAGGTGTCAGAGGCTCAGGTGCAAACACTAAAATAATTCTTTCAAGCATCTGACCAGCAAGACGTTTTGCAGGGTTAGTTGCTAAGGATGATTGTGCACCTAACTGACTATTCTGATCTGTCAGAATGTTTTGTGTTTCTGCTATATCGGCACTAAAATCTCGTGCTAAACCTATACGATGTAACAATACTAATGGCAGGATGAGCGAGTAACCCAATGCTGCCCGCGGCTGACTTTTGTAATCATAAAGCCATGACAATCCATTGTTTTCTTGGGTTAATGTGCAAATTTGTCCGCCGGTGGAAATACTAACAACTTGAGCGCTCTGTTTTTGTGCTGATTCAAGAGCAGTAAGGGTTTCCTCAGTGTTGCCTGAATAAGATAAGGCGATTACGAGACTGTTAGGGCCTACAAAGTATGGTATTTCGTAATCTCGGTTAGATGATATTGGTACTTTACATTCGGGTGCTACAAGCGTTTGTAGCAGTGATCCTCCTATAGCTGAACCTCCCATTCCTAGTATCACTATGTTGGAAATATTACTAACATCTGGTAACGGCAATCCCATTCCATGGTTCCATGCCTGTGTGATTTGGGTGGGCAGCGAGACAATATGCTCGAGCATATTGTCAGAGTCTAAGCTTTCAATTTGTGTTACATCTAACATTAGTGGTGCCTCCAATAATTTTGACAAACAATCTATATGGTTGATAACCCGTAGACGTATGTTAGATCAATTACCTTATGACAAATTATGCGTCTTTATTATTTATACTGTTTGACTTTTCTATTACTGATATTTGTTGTTTCAATTTACTAAAGCGATTGAAGAGGTAGATACAATAACTGCCACTTATAATTGCTAGCATTGTGAAACCTAGCATCATATAGTTAGAAGTATCTGCCGGCGAATTTTCAAGTAACATCTAGCTCTCCTTTAATCATTGTACATTTGATATTGTAGTTTGGACATGTATTCGAACAATGATTGAATTCTGACTCTATGCCATAGAATAGTAAAATATAATACTGTGAATGTTGATGCAGTAAATAGCAACGTTGTGGTCATTCTTGCAGTCATGTCAAACTGTCCTTCAGCATCTGGATCGGCACTTCCAATTATGACCGGGTGAATTGTGCGCCAGATGCGTATTGCCATGAAGGTCAGCGGTACGCTGACAAATGCAACTATGCCGTAAACAGCAGTAATATGTCTCCTGCGATCATGACCTTCAAGTCCTGCATGTAGAAATAGATATGCAATATATAACAACCACATTATTGTGGCAGTTGTCAATCGTGGGTCCCAAGTCCACCAGGTATTCCAGACAGGTCTGGCCCATAT
>CAWWAV010000005.1:0-15753 GCA_963934935.1 uncultured Anaerolineales bacterium | reverse complement strand
GTCTTGTTCGCACGACTAGACTCATACACAGCTTCCGCTATTCTATAAGCCTCAACCCCATCTTCCATAGTTACAAACGCAGATTCGCTATTCGAGATCGCATTAACAACATTCCTAGCCTGCTGCTCAAAATGACCCACAGGCTCAAAATTCTGTGTGGACACTTCACCATCACCACTGACAACTGTAAGTTCAGTTCCATTTGAAACGATTATAGTCCCTTCCCTACAATAAACTTCAGTGCGCGAAAACGGACTAGGTACAACTGAAGATGGTTGATTACCAACAACAGTAGCATAACAACCATTCTCGAATTTGATCAATGCTCCAACACCATCTTCTACATCAACATCATGACTGTGAATACCAACGATACCAGTAACCGATGTAGCGCTACTATCAACAAACCATAGAATCCTGTCAAGATTGTGAATTCCAGAATATAACAGAACACCTCCGCCAGAAGATTCATGCCTCCATACCCATTTAGGAACCCTACTATCACCAGGAAACCTAAAGTGTTCGTGTATAGATACAATATCTCCTAACTCACCATGCTGTAAAAGTTCAGATGCTTTGGCAAATGCTGGACGATATCGATGGACAAAACTCACTGTACATACGAGATCGCTTGCATCTCTATATGCTTCCCAAAGTGTTTTAGCTTCTACAAACGAATTGCCCATCGGCTTTTCCATAAGAAGATGGCAATTTGCATTCAATAGATGAAGCCCACAATCAAGCAATTGATCATGTGGTAAAGCTACAACACCCAAATCCAACCCCGCAGATATGAGTGACTCAACAGAATTGTAGCAAGTGATTCCAAATTCACTCTCTAACTGTTCGCCTCTGGTTTGGTTAATCTCAGCTACACCAACAATTTCCACTTCTTCAGACATGTTAGCAAATGCCTCTAAGTGATGATGGCCTGCACCACCTCCCCCAAAAACACCTACTCTGATCTTATTACTCATAGTTTTTCAAAACAGTACAGACGTTAACTTGATAGGCGCATGTAGTAACGACTCGCATTATGTGGTGAAAGTCGCACAGCACCATGATCAGTAACCATAAAATTATCAGATATCAAAAATCCGTGATTATTCTCAAGTACAGTGCCCGGATGGTATGAAAGAATCATGTTCGATTTCAACACAAAATCAGGGTCCGATGCTGAACTAGGACCATCACTACCATCAAGACCGGTACTATGACAATCAGGAGTGTGTTTACCATCCACTTTGAGGCTACTACCTCCTGCCTGCATTACTTCGGCAATAGCTTTATCGTTTGCATCAGAAATATCAGTATATGTATTTCCGGTACATGCCACCGCAGAAGACGCATCAACAGCCGCAAGATATGCATCCAACAGTAACTGCGCATTATCTGGCAAATCAATAAAAGAGAACACTGTGGTCATTTCCAACCAATATCCCCAGGGACTTTCATAAACAATCTCAAAGTTTATAATGTCATCCTCAGACATTGTTAAGTCCTTAGGTGTCGGAACTGTAAAAGGCGTAAGATCAAGGGACAGTTTTGTCCGCCCCCAAAAAGCACCTTTTGCCTTCACAAACTCTTCTGTTGCCGCACATACATCCCAATACCTAGCACCTACATGCGCCCGATCGGCAAAAACATCCATGCACGCGTCTAAAATGTAGCCATTCTGCTGAACTGCTTCTAGTTCGAAAGGTGATTTGATCTGCCTGATAGTATTGTATTGATCAGTAGCATCAATAAGCTCATGATTGCCGAGAACTTGTTGCAGAGACTCATAAGCGCCAAGCGGAAGTAGTTTTTTCATATTAACCACACCTATTCGTTTTCCGCTATCACCAGCATAACCTGTTACAAGCTCCTGGACTCGTTCCATTAGATCTGCGGGCGACTCAACTCTCTCTTTGCGTGTTGTTGTCTCGTTCCTAGTCCAAACTCCTTGATAAGAGCTCCACACTAGCATATAAGGATCTGGGTCATCTTGACCAAGCACTGCATAACCTGCACCACCCCAAAGATGAGCGTTAGTAATATAGCGAATAGCACCCATACCTCCCGGCGCTCCTCCACCAATGATCACGAGAGCAGCAAAATCTTCGCTCTTCATCATATCCTGAATTTTGCTGATGCGTCCTTTTACATCTTGTACTAATCCATCGTGTGTAAGCATATTAGTCTCCTCTATAGTAATCTTTGCAAATTGAACAGTTCATATACTATTAAAAAATATCGTTTTCCAGTTTGTGCTACATTACCCATTCATATGGAGCACCAAAAGCAACCTCCTCACCAATACTGTTCTCCACAGCTCGATCATAAATCATCTTAGCCACTGCTGCGTCCTCGACACCAGTACCACCTGACAAGAAAATCGAGTATCCCCAGTCCGACTCTCGAGACTGTTTGTTGCCAGATATGATATCTCCAAGATCAGCGTAGATATCATCTGCTGTCATCAAACCATCCGCAATAGGAACTAGCACTTCTCCTGCTTCGTCCATACCACATGCCCAATCATCCAACACAACCTTGGAATTGACCACAAAACCGTCATCAACTTCTCTTGCCCACGGATCGTGCCTACCCATAGCATTAACATGTACTTGTGTCTCGGTAAGATCCTTGCTAGAGAATACTGGAGTGGGAGATGTCGTCATAGTAGTAACTATGTTAGCACCCTCCAAAGCACTTTCTGGACTACGCACCGGCACAATATCTATTTCCAATTCCTCACTCATAGAAACACAAAATTCACGAAGTGGTTTCTCTTTGCGACTATATACTTGTACCTTTTGTAAGTCACATACAGTTTTTACAGCATGTAATTCTGTTCGTGCATGCCGACCGGAGCCAAATAAAGCCATTGTTAAAGCTCCTTTAGGCGCTAGATGTTTTGCTGCTACTGCAGCCACAGCTGCAGTCTTAAACCAATCGTAGTACAAAACCTCCATGATAGCCAGCAACTCACCAGTTACTGTATCAAACAACAATTGGAATGTTTGAAGCGGACCGCTCATTCCAGTAGTATAAACATTTAGACCAGCGGCATTTATGCTCGAGATCGCAGCACCCTTGAACTTAAGAGCTGGCAAACCTTCAGGCCGACGATCTCTGTCAGCATGAACTTCACCACCCGCCTCAAACCAGGCACACTTCCGCGGAAAATTAAATGCTCGTCCTTTACCTTCCTCTCTATAACCAAGTTCAACGGCTTCAATATAATCGTCCAATTCCAGCAATCCTTGCAAGTCATGATTACGCAATATCAGCGCCATGACAACCTCCCTTTATTATTAAGATTGAAGTTAATCCAAATCATACTATTTCCAATATAACTACTGTATCCTACTTACTGCGCGAATGCACTGATCGATTTATTGACTGCATACCAAACTGCACCTATCAACCCAACAGCAACACAAAACCAACCGCTTGCAGCAACAACCCATACAACACTAAATAGATCCGTCAAATAACCAGCACCAATAGTTGCGACAGGCAGCAAACCCCATACCATACCCCAGCTTCCAATTATTCTTCCTCGAAACATATCAGGAACTCTACTCTGATATGTGGCATTCATAATTGTAAGAAATATCCCCTGAAACAAACCGGTTAAGCCAGCTATCAAATACAGCATTATCACAGATCTAGTATATGCAAATAATACCAAACTAAATCCAAAACACACTGTGGCTAAAATACATTTTTCGCCAGGTTTATTTACTTTAGACATAAAGGAAAGTATCAAACCTGAAATAGCAGCAAATGCACTTGCCATGCCAATCAAGTTTCCATAAAGATCAGGTCCACCATTTATAACCTTGTCTACGAACACTGGAGTCATCTTCAAATAAGTCATACCTATTGGTATAGACAAGAGACCCATAAAAAGCAAAAGCAAAACCACTTTGTCTCCCATAAGATACTTTTGAAAGCTCCCACCAAATTTTTCTCCATCAACGGACAAACTGGATTTGTATTCTCTCTCATTTGATGCCTTGTTGTGATCGTGTTGGCGCAAATTCGATTTCAAAACCGCAAAGGTAATTCCGGCCCCAGCTAATGTAACCGATGCAACAGCTAAAGCCACCGTATAGTTATAATAAGTTAGCAATAGACCAGCCATCACAGGACCAAAAAACCCCATCATACGCGTACTAGATAGGTCAAAAGATGCTATAGAGAACACATTATTACCTTTAAGTATTGTTGCGAGCAATGCTAACCTACTAGCACCGTAAAATGCAAATGCAATACCCATTACCAAATTTGCTGCACCTAGCAAGAATTTTGTCTCCAAACCGTTTCCTACAATCCAACTGTATACACCGGCAACTACAGCTCCGAGCATACATGCGCCCACAAGTAACGTTCCCCGAGACATCTTCTTATCACCCAACCAACCTGCTAGGGGTGAACAAGGTAACAGGGGAATTCCATATAAAAAACCCACTAGGGCAACCCAACTCGCCTGTTCAGACATGTGTACCGCCTGCCACAAACAAGTGATGACAAAAATCCGAGTTCCAAGATGTCCCAAGGTGCCGCCCAACCAATAAGCTGGATATTCTGTATTACGTAATTTCTTTAAGTCAGTTAACCAACTAGAAAGTCTATGGTGTGCTAAAAGCACTTTATCGCCTATACCTAAATCTCTATGTCCTAGCATAATAACATCGTAATCCTCACACAATTTAGGTACACTAAACTTAATTAGCACAAGTCAAATGTAGACTTTGTGATACATACAACAAATCGATTGGTTGAAACAGGAGCTTATTTGTTGCTATATTTGATTTCTAACAAGGATCAGACCACAAACGTGCCGAGCCAACATCTATCTTATTAAGATACTTGGCCCACGTGTTGCTCTAAACTAATCGGTGGAAGCCCCTTACCATCACCCATTTCATCAATTCTGTGACAAGCTGCGTAATGTCCTGGTCTCCACTCTTTTAACTCGGGTCTATTAGTCCTACATTCATCAACAACAAGTGGACACCGTGTACTAAACAGACATCCTTTAGGAGGATTCGCAGGATTCGGAACATCACCTTGCAGAACAATACGTTGTCGTTTTGCTTCTATTAGAGGATCAGGAACCGGAATTGCGGAAATAAGGGAAACTGTATATGGATTCAATGCATTGACAAAAAGTTGGTCAGTCTCAGCAAGTTCGACTATGTGACCCAGATACATAACCGCTACCCTGTCAGAAATATGACGGATCATACTGAGATCATGGCCTATAAACAAATATGTCAGACCTATATCAGCACGAAGATCTTCAATGAGGTTCACAACCTGAGCTTGAATAGAAACGTCTAAAGCAGATATTGGCTCATCGCATACAATAAAATCTGGTTCAGATGCTAAAGCTCTAGCAATACCCACTCTCTGGCGCTGACCTCCAGAAAATTCATGTGGATATCTACTAGCTACATCCGGGCTCAACCCTACTACTTCCAACAAATGATTTACTCTATCTTGAATCTTTTGCTTATCTGCTGTGCCGTGGATACGTACAGGTTCAGCAATAGTAGCTCCTACAGATAAACGCGGATTCAAGGATGCAAATGGGTCTTGAAATATCATTTGCATACGCCTACGCATGTCCCTCATCGATTTGGGATCCAAGTGCGCTAATGCGACACCATCAAACTCAATTTCTCCAGCCGTAGGTTCATACAACTGCAGTATTGCTCTCCCTGTTGTGGTTTTTCCGCAACCACTTTCACCTACCAACCCAAAAGTCTCTCCACGCAGAATATCAAAGGTTATACCATCAACAGCTCGCACAGCACCAACCTGCCGCTGAAGTAGGCCTCTCCTAATTGGAAAATGCACCTTCAGATTTTTTACACGCAACATATTTTTGTTATTCAATGGTTCGCTCACATTCATTTTCAATGTCCCACCAACAAGCAGCACTATGTTTTCCTTCTAGAACAAAAAGGTTTGGATTTTCTATCTTACATCGATCAAAAGCGTAATTGCAACGCATGGCAAAAGGACAACCAGCAATTGGGTCTAACATGTTGGGTGGTTGACCATCAATGCTTTTCAAACGCTCCGTGGCAGTATGTTCTTGGTCATGACGGGGTAATGACTCCAGTAAACCTTGTGTATATGGATGTGATGGATTTGCATACACATCCTCAGCAGAACCTGTTTCAACAATCTGACCAGCATACATTACAGCCACTCTATCAGCAAGCCGAGCAATAACACCTAGATCATGTGTTATCAGTATCATTCCCATACCCTCACTATGACGCAAATCATTCAGTAACTCAAGAATCTGAGCCTGAATTGTTACATCTAAAGCCGTAGTAGGTTCATCAGCTATTAGTATTGGTGGAGAACAAGCTAAAGCAATTGCAATCATTACTCGCTGGCGCATACCACCTGAAAACTGATGAGGGTAGTCATTTATACGCTCTGCAGCATCTGGAATACCAACCTTATCTAACAACTCTATGCTGCGACCCAAAGCTTCATCCCACGACATATCTTTGTGTTCAACTAAAGGCTCAGCAATCTGTGTACCAATTGTCAACACCGGATTCAGTGATGTCATCGGGTCTTGGAAAATCATGCCAATCTCTACAGACCGGACCTCTCGTATCTCTGATTGGCTCATAGCCAACAAGTCGCGATCACCAAGCAAGGCAGTACCATCCACGATTCTACCTGGCGGATTAGGAATAAGCTGTAGTAAGGACATCATAGAGACAGACTTACCGCACCCGCTCTCTCCTACAACCCCAAGTACTTCTCCGCGATTCAAATGAAAAGAGACGCCATTCACAGCTCTAACCACTCCACCAAGAGTATGAAATTCGGTCCTAAGATCTTCTACTTTGAGAACTCTATTCACATCGTTCATAGATCAAATATACCTAATCGCAATCACTATCAATCCAAATTTAGAATATGTAAGTCTATATTATGACACAACAAACCACAAGAAACGCCAGGTATTATTGCGACCAATACCAATTATCTACAATGCTCCTACAGCTCCACCATCTACCAATATAGACCGTCCAGTAATGTAGCGAGCTAAGTCTGACGCCAAGAATGCAGCAAGAGCCGCTGGTTCATCAGGATCAGCCAAACGTCCTACAGGTATCTTGCTTGCCGTTATTGCAAGCTCTTCGTCAACGCTTATACCTTTCTTTTCTGCACGCGCCCCGGCTAATTCAATAGCACGATCAGTACTAGTAGGTCCAGGACAAATGTTATTTACAGTAACACCGTATTCAGCAATTTCATTAGATAATGTTTTTGCCATACCACCAACAGCCAGTCGAACACCATTTGATAGCATTAAATTCGGCACAGGCTCTGTAAGAGTTTTTGAAGTGAAATTGATGATCCTACCCCACTCCTGCTCTTTCATGCCAGGAATGCATTCGCGGATCAAGCGAACTGCACTAAGAAAAACTAACTCGAAAGCCGAAATCCATTTTTCATCACTTGCAGAATCAAAAGGACCAGGTGGAGGACCTCCTGAGTTTGTTACTAATATGCTTACCGTACCCAACTCATCAGTTACTGCATTAACTAGACCTGCTATTGATTCAGTATTACGCAAATCAACCTGAAATGCGCGTACATGACTATCACTCAAAGCATGTTTCTGTACCTGGCCAATAGCATTTTCAAGTGCATCTTCGTTGAGATCGCATAGAGCTACTTTACATCCCTCCATTGCCAATCTTACAGCAGTGGCTAAACCAAGACCATTAGCCGAGGCAGCAACAAGTGCTGTACGATCCTTAATCCCTAAATCCATTGTTTATTTATCTCCCTGGGTATCTGCCCAATGTAAAAGTTTGTCTAGCTCGTCAAGTGTCATCTGATCTATAGGAGCATGAGGTTTTCGAGCTGTTGGCGAACTAATTATTCCTCTACGATAGTACGCTTGCTTGCGTAACGGCAAATTAATATATTTTTGATTCTCAAAACTAATCAATGGGCAATATCTGTTAAACAACTCTTCTGCATCCTCCAGATCACCATTATTAAATTTATCATATATTCTTACCAGGACATTAGGAAAAGCAAATCCAGTCATAGTACCAACAGCACCGTGTCGCAATTCTTCCATAAACATTATGCCACCAAGACCACCAAAAATCTTCATTTCTGCATTCTGACTCATCAAGTCAGAAGCCTTCTTTGGGGAAGGTTCATCCTCCAACTTTATATTACTGAGCGATGATTCAGAGTCTGCCAGATCCAAGAGAAATTCAGTTGACATGTACACTCCTGTACTGGACGGATGATCTTGTATAACTATTGGTGCTTCTAATGTGTTAGCTAACGTAAGATAGTGATCTCGCATAGCAGCATCACTAGGACGCATTAACTTCGGAGGTGTTATCATAACCGATGATGCACCTAACTCAATAGCTCTTTCGGATGTAGCAATACACCCATATGTAGATGCATGTGAGGTGCCCACACACACTGGTATTTGACCATCTACAACATCTATTACAGTACTAAGCACAACGTCACGCTCTGCATCGGTAAGTTTGTGTGCCTCTCCTAATACACCAAGCACTGTGATACCATGCACCCCAGACTTCAACATAAACTCCGTAACTGATTTCAAACTTTGAAGATCTATCGTTTCGTCTTCATTAAACGGTGTAGGCATTATATTGTAGACACCTGACATATTTGCTGAAGAATTATTCATAATAAATAATAGTATTTAATTTCGATTAACTAAGAAAAAAAATCATCCTGAAACAGTTTGCGGACAGGATGATAAGAATGAGTTCATACTTACAACTACTTTCAATTGCTTGGAGGATCTTATGGCTAATAGCCCCAGACCCTCCAAGCAATTTGGTTACTTTCTAAGAAACTTTACTATAACGTATAGTTTCCTTATCCTTGCCCTTTATTACTTAGCAACCTTTAGGTCTCGGAAGGTCATCCAACCATCCTTACGAGCTTCCCATTCGAAGTCATTATTGATAGCAATAACGTTCTGCATTTCATAGAGTACGACGTCTCCACCCCACTCTAGATAATACTCTTGCCAATCTGCCCATAGATCCAACCTTGCGGCTGAGTCAACGGTTTGCATAATGGCATCGCTATTAGCATCCCATGCTTCAACGCATTGACCATTGTTCTTACCAGGCCAATCACATTGGTAGAACAAAGGTGTCATTGCAGGACCACAACCAAGTGTAGTCAACATAATGTCACGATTAGCACCTGGACCCTGAATTTGTTCAGAGTAGGCTGAGTTATCCATGACAGTAAGTTCTACATCAAAGCCAACGTCCTGAAGCATAAGTGCTGCAACCTCAGCAACCTCTTTCTCGTTACCATATTGATTGGTTAGACTCTCGAAGTAAACCTTAGGTTTGTTGCCGCCATCTGGATCATATCCAGCATCGATCAACAACTGCTTGGCTGCATCTGGATCAAACTCTGCATCAGCTGCTGCTTCACCATAGTACTTGTCTGCAAAACCTTCAGGATAACCTGCGCAGACACGGACTAAGTTCGGTACAGCTGCACCTTGCACAGATGCTAGCGTACTACGATCCAGTGCGTGAGACACGGCCTGACGTACTAGTGGGTCAAGTGTAACAGGCTGGTAGTCTGGATAAACCTCATCCATGGTACCAGGCTCAGTGTCTGCCCTTAGATACAAGTGATGCATTCTGTTCATTGGAGCTAGAAGCAAACCAATACCAGGAGTCGAAGCCAACTTAATTCTGTCCGGCTCAGGTACTTTGGCCATCATATCAACGTCACCGGTAATCATAGCTTGAACCTGTGTAGCACTATCCGGAATCACCTGATAGATGATTGTGTCAACATCTGGACGACCGGAATGATAATCATCCCATGCTTCCATCGTGTATTTATCACTCTCAGTAAACTCTACCAACTTATATGGACCAGAACCAACTGGGTTCTTGGCAAACTCTTCTTCACCAACTTCTGCCATATAGTCTGGAGGTAGAAGCTCACAACCGTTATAACTTACTACATATTCAAAGTAAGCTTCTGGAGCACCTGTCATGACATCAACAGTTACGTCATCAACTATCTTGACTTCACTTATGAACTGCCACTGTGGGTGAACAAGGAAATCTTCACGTGTCATTACACGATCAAGGTTCCATTTCACAGCTTCAGCATCAAGAGGCTCACCATTATGGAAGGTGATGCCTGGGCGCAAATTGAAACGCCAAGTTGTGTCATCAAGCGCTTCCCAACTTTCAGCAGCTTGACCATGATAACCAGAAAGATCCCAGTTTCTCCAAATCAAGCATTCGTAAATGGTGTTGGTAAGCCAGTGAGTTGAACCATACCAAGTTACAGGAGCATCCATTGTACGGATAGGTCCATTATGTGCGTAAGTGAAGGTCACTGGTGCACGTGGTTCAGGTTCTGCCTCAACCTCTACTTCTACTTCTACATATTCAACCTTAGAAACTTCTACTTCTTTTATTACTTCAACTTCAACTTCCTTCTCAACTACTACTTCTTCTTTTACAACCTGAGTTACTACTACTTCTTTCTCTACCTCAACAACCTGAGGTGAGCATGAAGCAAGCACCACACCCGTTACTACCATCAATATCAACAGTAGTTTGGGCCCAGAGCGAAAACTTTTGCTTAGACTCATATTGTTTCTCCTTGTCTCCTTTATAATTTTACTGCTTTACATCCACAAATCCAGCACTTACAAATCAAACATTTGCTTTTGCTGGCCATCTAGGCGATGACCCACCAATTATACACGAAAATTCGTCGATAGCCATTTGAATTTCTCCAGTCCGCGTAGTGCCGCTGCCACCACCGATATGGGGTGTTAAAATCACATTATCTAGCATTGCTAGTGGACTATCAGCTGGTAAAGGCTCATAATCAAACACATCAAGTCCTGCTCCCTTGATCTGGCCTTGCAAGAGCGCATTTATCATGGCAGTCTCATCAACAACACCACCTCGACAAATATTAATTAGAATAGCATCGTCCTTCATAACCTCAAACTCAGATGCACCAATCATCTTTTCGGTGTTAGGAGTATGAGGAACCGCCAGACATATATAATCAGAACTAGCCAACATTTCGTTAAGGCTCATGAATTCCAATGGAACAGCTTGTTCTAAATCTTGAGGTAAACGAGTACGTTTATAGTACGACACTCCCATGCCCATAACACTTGCACGAATAGCAAGCTCGTATCCTATTTCTCCCAATCCCACAATTCCTAGTCGTTTACCATGTACCTCGTGTACATTTTCATTCTTCATCCAATGAAACGCCATCTTCCATTGCTCACTCTGCTCCGGCTGTATTCCTCTGTATCGATATGCTCCACCAGCCACACTCTCATGTGAAATAAGCAAATCCTTGCTCATAGATAAAATAAGCGTCATTGCAAGCTCAGCAACACAATTGGGCCCTTTACGCCATACTGTAGAGAATTTTACGCCCTGGTCATTTATGGCTTTCATATCAAAGTTACTGTGGTTTCTACCCAGACTGAGTGCTAACTCCAAATTAGTAAGCTTCTTAAGTACAGCAGCATCTATCTTTTGATCTTGAGCGATTAATCCAACCACATCGGACGACAACAGATCGGAAAAATCACCATCGGTGTCTGGACATATCAATTCATATCCATCTAGATATCCCTGCAACTCTTCACAAGCTGGCGCATGTTCACTATCTGCTATTAGTATTTTCTGACTCATAATCCTCCACTATTAATTACTTTAAAATATAGGTGATATAGCCTATTTGTAATTTGCTACCCATTTTAGTATTTGTAGACAATCAAGACATCCTACTTAATGCTTTGCCCATACGTTCAAGACCTTCTTTTAGCTTGGCTTCAGGCTGCAAGAAGGTTACACGCACATAATATTTTGAATCCGGAGCAAAAGCACCTCCTGGATAAATAAGTACATGTTCCTCCTCCAGTATCCTTGCTGCTAATTCCACACTATCTATACCAAGATGAGATACATCACCAAAGATAAATTGACCGCCTTGAGGCATCCCGTATTTTATTCCCATTGAATCAAATGCATCTAACACAACCTTGCGACGACGAACATATCTTGCCTTCATATCTTCTAGAGCATCTGATGGACCAGTAAGCGCTTCAATACCTGCATGTTGAGCCACAACATTAGCTGGACCAGAAACAGATGCCTTAATTGTTTTTACTTTTGCCATTAAATCAGGTGGTCCGGTTATCCAACCAAGACGCCACCCAGTCATAGCATAAGCTTTTGAAAAGGCGTTTAGTGTCAATGTACGGTCCTTCCCAGCTTCAAGCGACTGAGGACTACAATGTACACCTCCATCATAAATAAATTGATCGTATATATCGTCTGCAAGAACAATCATGTCATTTCTCTCAGCAATATCAACCAATTGTTGCATTGTCTCAGTGGGTATAACTGACGCGGTAGGATTGTTAGGTGACACTAAAAGCAATGCTGCTGATCGATCAGACACAGCTTGCTCAACCAAGTCTGGGTCTACTGCAAAATCCTTTTCTAATAAAGTAGGTATACCTACTTTATTGCCACCAGCAAACTCAAGCGCATCATTATAAGTACTATAGTTAGGCTCAGGAACTATCATTTCATCCCCAATAGCGCCTATGCTTGCTAGCACCATCAACATTATTGCTTCTTGACCACCATTAGTAATTACTACTCCCGTTTCCGGATCAACATCAATGTCATTAATCCGTTTGACCCTTTCACTAATCGCTTTTCGCAAATCCAAAAGTCCTTCTACAGGTGAAGGTTTCAAATTATCCATCTGCATTGCCCGATTAGCAGCCTCAACAATGTTTGCAGGGGTATCAAAATCGGGATCACCACGACCAAGTACTATTGCATCTAATTCCTTGGCTTTGGCAATTAGAGAATAAAAAAGTGCGGTACCTGTCAGCTTTTTGTTTCCATCCTTATTATCTTGTTGTGACACAGGCAGTTTCTCCTTTGTATCTAGCAATCATCTTTAGATTACTAGACAACATTTAATAAGTAATTTATTGTATCTAACAATCTTCTACATCGTTATCGTTTTAAATATATCTAATCTGTACTTGCACTGACCGCAAACTGTACAGCATCATCAACACCAAATATGCTTCCACTCTCATAATGTCCAGTTAGTGCAGAACCGGTTGCTTGCACTAATGAGTCTATTTGAGACGCCTCAATTCCCTTTACAGTAATGAAGCAGCTAACACTGGAAGCTAATACTTCAACCCCCATTTGCCCCAAAGCCTCATCCACGGTTGTTCTGGATGACTGTAAATTAGCACGAACTTTTTCAAAATCATCCGACCAACTAGTACTGACCTCAAGAGCCGCATACTGCGCTGCGGTACTAGTACATATGCTTAGCACCTGTTTCATACTAACTATCTTTTCAGCGATTCCCATTGGAGCAGCTATGAAGCCCAATCCCTGCGGCTCTATACCTAAGCCAGGCCATAATTCGCCCACAGCAATAACAGATCTATTTGGATCCTCTAAATTAATTTGCATTGCCTGATCAGCAGAATTCAACCATGGACTTAATCCAATATCAACAACAGCGGTTTGACCATTAGCGCCCAAATGGCCTAACAGATTACTTTGGTAGATTGCACCACTGAATCTGGATGGATTTTCTATTATTACGGTGTCTGATCCTACCACACCATCAGAATTGAACATGTCCGATGCCATCAACCATCCTGACTGTTCGTCACATTCTGATTCATATACTTGGCAACCTCGCAATGATAAAGCCAATCTGTTACCTGGATGCGCAACCTTTGGAAGTGCCACTTTACCTCCAGGAGCAGTAACAACTTGACTTGCCAAAAATCGGCTTTCCTGAACTCCTGATGTGATGATAATATTGTCACTGGTAACATTTTGTACACCATGTGACATTGCATACTCAGCAGCAGCAGCTCTCAACTCAGGAATTCCTGGAACATCAACATAATGAGTTTGACCTGATTTCAAAGCGCTATAAGACGCCTTTACTGCCTCACCATCTAAGTCTTTGTAGCTGTATGATTGAACCAACTCGGTGCTAATATTAGAATTTGCCATATTTAACCTCATAAAATACTAATAGAAATTGCTTATACGTTACTACGTATTTAGAATTCTTGATGCTCATTATACATCCAAGCATCGATTATATTTTGTGTTCAACTATTTTATCTAGCTATCTCTTCAACTAAATCCCCAAGAATAGCCAAGGTAGTGCCCTCAGGCAGCACAGGCCAAGATGCTCCGGCAAATAGTACAACCCCAGCCTTGGGCGCCTTGATCTCCTCGATTGTCGTACCCTCAAATGGGTGACGAACATGACCAATAATGTCACCGGCAGCTACAGTACTGCCTCTCTTATCGGTGTCCATAAACACAAACCCTCTTTCGCCACTCGGTTTAAGCACAGTGTGTGCATCTATTACATCAGTCTTGGAACTCTCAAATTCAAGATCTCCCGATAACATGCCTAGGGATTTCATAGAATTCATAACTGCATTGCTTATACGATTCATATCCTCTTCTCTGTAATCCCGCAATCCAGGACCACCACCAATCCATGCAGATACAACCGTGATACCATCCTTTGCAGCCTCATAAGCCATTGATGTGTCTGCTGGCTGACTCAAAAGCACTTGGGGCAACCCAGCATCAACGGCCATCTTACGTGATTTGTCGACCTCCCCAGTATTGTAGACTCCTGCATAACGATGGTAACTCCACTGCGATCCAGTATGTATATCCAGAAGAGCATCAGCTTTGCTTATCACTTCACTATAATACTTATGTATCATCTGCTCACTTATAGTACCATCCGAAGTGCCTCGTCCAAGCTCATTTAGATTCTTGTCATCCCAAATCGAATTGACCTGTTCAAACTCAAATCCTGACGTGTTCATCAGAGGAACCAAAATCAATGTACCCGACAACACACTTGGATCAATGTCTTTGACTACTTGAGGTAAAACCAAAGCTGGTTCAATCTCAAGACCGCTCAAACCAGCCTGCACTACTAAAACCGGTCCATCTGAGGCTCCTTCTACAATATGTAATGGAATATTTGCAGAAAAACGACTATGAGTTACACCAGTTTCAAAAAAACCAAAGGCCTTACTACCTTTTTTTGCTTCTATAGAGTCTATTTTCATCTTCACTTCTCCTCAACTTTATTGTAAACTCATCTTGCTATTTTTATAGTCTAACCACCCACCATTTTTACTCAACAACAATATAGTTTTGAGCTAAACCATTAATCGAAATCAACATACACGTCAGTAGTACGTCTATCTTCAACACGATCGATATTACCAAGAATACCAACTGAAGTAGCACCTATGGTCGGCCACTCCTGACCACTGGGTATTACGATCCCATCTTCGGGTGCAACCATAGTATCTATGGTCTCCCCGGTATATGCATCTACCAACGAGGCATATACATCGCCTTCCTTCATCTCATCACCAAATCGTCGCTGGCGTATGAAAAGTCCGTCAACATCTCCCTTCCAGATCACGATGCCAGCATTGTATACCGTACAAAGTGGCCCGTCTGATTCGAAATCACCCTCCACCATGCGCATCGATTTCATAATGTTCCATATGCCACGCTCGGCATCACTCACATTATCCTTACCATTCTTATACCAACCAGTTCCTCCGCCAAACTCAAGCGTGAT
>CAWWAV010000004.1:0-16477 GCA_963934935.1 uncultured Anaerolineales bacterium | reverse complement strand
TTATGCCAATGATAGCTGGTAGCCTACATCCGGTTTTTGGACTAGGTTCTTGAAATTCAGTATCCATTTTCGGATTATAGCACAAATCGTATGTAGACTAGTCTGCCAAACAGACTAGTGTGTAGATAGTATAGGAAGATTGTGTGTTTTGGAGCGAAGTAATCTTGTTCTAGATGGCTTTTAGGTTTGGTATAAAGTCAATTAACTTGAGCTGGTAACTGCAACGCACATATATTCATCAATCTGCGCGGTTGTGTTTTGCAAGCCAGTGAGCTAAAACCAAAGCTAATCCTGAACCTAGTGAAGCCATCCCTGCATTTAATGGACCAATAGAATATATAGAAGCTCCTACTATTTGGCTAACATTATGTCCTATAATAAAACCCATCCAGCTAGATACTACATACAGTAATATCCTGCTTGCATCTCCTCCTTTGTATAGGTGAAACACTGCACCATAAAGCGTTGCTAATATGATTGAAATGAGGTAAGCTGGTGTTGTCATTAGTCAATCACTCCTCCTCCCAAACATACACTGTCTTGATAGAATACGGCAGCCTGTCCGGGAGTAATATCATTTATCTGATGATCAAACGCTACTTCTACTTCATTGTCATTAATGGGTTTAATCCAAGCTGCCTCTGCCTTTGCTGTATATCTGATCTGTACTTCAGCTCTGATCTTATGTTCTGTTGAAATTCCGCTGATCCAGTTGACCTTTTTAGCTTTTAGGTATTTTTTGCCTAGTTTAGAAAGTTTGTCCACTATGAGAGTATTGTCTGATTGGTTTTTAGATAAAACATATAATGGTTCTGATGCAGAAATACCTATACCTTTACGTTGACCTATAGTGTACAAAGGGAGCCCTTTGTGCTCTCCCAGTGTTTCTCCACTGCTGTTCATGATAGGTCCGGGATTAAGTGATTGTGGAGCGTAATCATGTAAAAATCTTCTGTAGTCCTTGTCTGCTAAAAAGCACAAGTCTTGACTGTCCTGACGTTGCGCTACCGGCAATGCAAAATCACTGGCTAACGATCTGATTTTAGTCTTAGTGTAAGATCCAACAGGAAACAATGTACGTTTGAGATCAGATTGCCCAAGCGTACTTAGTGCGTAAGATTGATCCTTGTCGTTGTCACATCCTCGAAGCAATTGCCATTTTCTTCCATTCTTAATTATGCGCGCATAGTGTCCTGTAGCAATATGGGTAGCGCCCATGGAAAGTGCTTTGTGCATTAGGTGTCCCCAGCGTATATTACGATTGCATTCAAGACATGGATTTGGTGTTAAGCCAGCACTATACTTATCTATAAAGAATTTCACTACATTTTGGTGAAATTCTTTGCGCGAGTCTATGACAAAAAATGGGATATCAAGCATGGCAGCTACTTGGCGTGCGCGTGAAACTGATTTCGGACTACAACAGCGGTTTTGACCATTATTATCCTGTCCTGGCTCGCTCCAAAGTCGTAGCATCAGTCCAAAAACATCATGCCCCTGGCTTTTCAGTAGTGCTGCAGCAACTGAACTGTCAACTCCACCACTCATTGCAACTGCTATCCGGTCTTTCTTCACTAAAGAATGCCTCTCATATTATTAACAACCTTAGGTAGAACTTGTTGAATATATTCTATATCACTGTCTTTTGTATCACGTCCTAAACTCAAGCGCAATGATCCAAGAGATAATTTTGGTGATAGATCAAGTGCAGTAAGGACATTTGATGGTTCGGGACTGCCGGTCTTACATGCTGATCCCGAACTAGCGGCAACATTTAATAAGTCTAAGTGCATTATTAACTCATTTCCGTCTATTCCTTCAAATGCAAAACTAGCATTGTTTGGCAATCTGCAAGTACGATGACCTGTTAGGATTGATTCAGAGATATCGTCCAAAACAGCTTCAATCAGTTTGTCCCGTAAAACCTTCATTTTACTATTGTCGTGCGACTGTCTGCCAGCAACTATCTTTAATGCTGTTGCCATACCCACTATTAATGGAACATTTTGTGTACCTGCTCTCAGACCATTTTCTTGACTTCCACCAGTCTGGTGCGAGTGCGATAATGTGTTACGTTTTGCATACAGCAATCCAACACCCTTAGGGCCGTAAAACTTATGTGCACTCACAGACATCAGGTCCACACCTAATTTTTCAGTGTCTAACGACAATTGACCAGCTGCTTGGACTGCGTCTGAGTGAAACAATATATTGTGTTCACGAGTAATTGCAGCAAGCTCTGCAATTGGTTGAATAACACCTATTTCATTGTTAGCGTACATAACAGACACTAAAAATGTGTCAGGCTGTATGACATTTTTCAAATCTTTTGGAGAGATGAATCCATGTTGGTCAACTGGTAATATCGTAACATCAAAAGCATAGTGATTTTGCAGTTGTTGGGCAGTTCTTAGTATTGCAGGGTGTTCTATAGCCGATATTATTAAATGGTTTCCTTTATTTAGCTCACGGGCTTCTAATGCTATTCCACGAAGTGCTAGATTGTTGCTTTCGCTACCACAAGAAGTGAAAATAATTTCATCTGCTTCACAGCACAATATTCCAGCTATTTCTTCCCGAGCCGTAGTAATGGCGTAATCGGCACGTTGTCCCCAACGATGTATTGAAGAAGGATTCCCGTATTCATTAGAAAAAAATGGTAGCATAGCTGCTACTACTTCAGGATCCACTGGAGTAGTAGCAGCATGATCCATGTATATGAGCTTATCCATTTGATGTGACCCAGAAGTGTTTTTAAAGTTGAAAACCTTGGCGAGCATTTACAACTTTATGTTCAAAATTATCTACGAAATCAAGCAGTTGAGTCTCTAAGTTTTCCCACTCATCACTGCTTAATATTTCCTGTATTTTCTCTTTTGTTTCTGACACTCCGGCTGTAAGTATTTGTGAACAGTCGCCATAAAGTGTATACCAAGCGTCGGTGGGTTTTATGCCTAATTGGGTAATCCCAGGCACAAATTCTCGTACAACAAAATCAAAATATTCCTGCTCGAGATTTGGCTTAATGTCCCAGGTGAGTATTATTTTTACCATTTCGAGCCCTCAAGTTATTTGAGTTGCAAAATAAACTACTCAGATTCATCCTGTTTTGGGTTCTAGCACTCTAACTTGTGTCTCCTCAGGCAAACTAGACTTGATCACTTTGAGGTTAGGCTCAGAATTAACTTTCCCCAAACCCATTTCTTTCAGGAAACGGCTCAATGGGTCCAACTTAACTTTGACTTTGCCAACTCTATAATGCATAGGTATTACTATGGATGGTTCAATTAGGCTTATTATTTCTGCAGCTTGAGCCGCATTCAGTCCTTTGCCTCCGCCTACAGGTATAAGTAAAACGTCTACTGTTCCTAAGGCTTCTATTTGTGTTTGTGATGGAATAGCATTCATGTCACCCAGATGGCAGACACTTGCAGAATGATAATCTATTACATAAGCAATATTAGGTGATGGTTCAGAATTTTCCTCTTGTTTATTGGGTGATGTGTTAACACCCGTTATGAATGCACCACCGATTTCATACTCACCCGGACCTGTAATAGCACGTGCTCCTTTAACATTGTCTGCATTGCTGTGACCAGGCGCATCATGACTAATAGTGATGACATCTGCCTTTAGGCGAGGCGATGCCAATCCAATACTTTTGTTGAAAGGGTCTGTTACTATAGATGCTGAGTTTCTCTCAGTCAACCTAAAGCATGAATATCCATGCCAAGCGATTTCCATAACTTTTTCCTCCTAACACCATTATACCATTGGGGTTTGTCTGTATACTGCTGCTAGAGGTATGATTCTATGTGATTTCGGTGTATATTTCGATAATTGGAGTATTCATGATACGGAAAATCATTTGGATTACATACAGTTTGTTGGTTGCCTATAGCTTGTCATCATGTACTGGTAGCAATCCAGCAACTCCACAACCCTTACCAACTTTTGTTTCTCCTGGCATTAAAGATAACCCACTATTAGAGAGAGATGGGAATTCTAAATCTGAGGTAACAAGCCAATTAGGTGTTATCATCAATTATAACTTTGATGTTGCTTTAGATTATGCTGGTCATAGTGCTAAAGTCACACAACTTGTGGAGGTAGTGAATCCTGGTCCCGATATGTGGAGTGAACTTGTGTTTTACTTGCCTCCAGGTTTGCAAACTGATCGGTTTGTTCTTAGTGAAGTGAATGTGCAAGATGGTGTTGAGACTTTAGCAACGCAGATGCAGGTCACATCCGATGGTTTTCTTAATTTTCAATTATCAAAATTCATAAATCCAAACGAATCTCGGATAATAACAATTACTTATGGTCTTGAAGCAACACAAGTAGATTTAGCGTCACTGAGCCCAGTGGGTGATATTGGGTATAGTGGAGATGTGCTGCAATTTGTGAATTGGTATCCGCGACTTGTGCCTTATCGGGCTGGTATAGGTTGGATAAGGTGGCCTGATATTGGAGCTTATTGGCCTGTTGTCACGGAGGTGTCAGACTATAAATTGTTAGTTAGAGTTACTGATGGGATTGTTGTTGCTAGTGGTGGGCCTGTAGAACGTAGAGGAAATGATTGGTCCTTCCAAATGCAAAATGCTCGAAGCATTGCATTTAGCGCCAGTCCGAATTATGAACTAAAAACTAAGACCGAGGCTGGTGTAACCGTATATCTATTCCATTTGTCCGAAGATAGTTATGCTGGTGATGCTGTTCTCAATGCCGCCACTAGATCACTAGTGTTGTTCAATGACAGATATGGACACTACCCATATCGTAGTTTAGTTATCGCACAAAATCATTATCGATCCAGCATAGCGTCTGGAGGATTATTGCTTCATTCTGGGCAAGGGTTTGATAATTACAGTGGCCAGCCCGATTCATTGTTGATGGTACTTGTCCCATTAACACTTTCGGAATTATGGTGGGGTCAATTAGTGGGATATGATTCAATAACCGAACCTTGGATTGGTGCGTCGTTTGCAATGTACTCAGAATATATGTATCTCGAAGAATATTATCCAGATATGAAGGAGTGGTTTTGGACTGATCGTATTGATTATTGGAAGCCAGATGGTGTTTTGAATCGTACTGTGTACGATATGAATAACAGACAGGAAATGTTGCAAAATACTTATCGGATTGGAGCTCGTTTTCTAGATGAATTGCGCACTGAAATGGGTAATAATAAATTCCGAAGTTTCACTCGCGACTTATTTCGTAGAGGTATTTTCCGACTAATGGATGGGACTGCATTTTTCAAGACATTGCGAAGTCACACTACAGAGTATCCAGAAGAAATAATTAGCCGTTATTTTGATGAGAATATTAAGATGCCTGATATTCTGCCTGCTCTAACTCCTGCATATAATCTGGCTCAACCACCTACGGCAACCCCAGTGCAGAGGTTTCATGAGGTGCAGACTGGTGATACTCTCACAAGTATTTCTATAAAGTATGAGGTGCCAATGCAGATGATAATTGACCGTAATCGTATACTGGATCCTGCTAGCATACAGCTTGGAAGCAAACTGATTATCCCGTACCCATGACATTATTTATTTGCACAAAATTACAATGCTCTATTTTGTACGAATCAAATCATGAATACCTTGCCACATCTCTAGACTAGCAGTGGCAAGTGTAGGGAGTTGTACGCTTGTATAAGGCATTTCTTTCGTAAGTGGAAAGTGCGGAGAATCGTTTAGTGTATCGATTGCTCCACCCGATTCTTCAATGATCAACCAAGCTGCTGCTAAATCCCATACTTTTGGTTCCGGTAACACACAAAATAGAGCATTGCCACGAGCTACTAAGTATAGTTCGTAGATGGTCGACCCAAATGTGCGTCTTTTTGCCCTTATGCTTCCTCTAATTTTATAATGTCGCTCAGTTCCAGAACTACATGTAAATATTGAATAACGGTTGACAATGGCCGGCCTTCTAGGTGAAATACGTTTGTTATTTTCGAATGCTCCTTGTCCTTTTGCTGCATGGCATAACATGTCTAATACGGGGAAGTATAGGACTCCAATTGTAGGATAACCATTTTCTAATCGGGCAATTGATACACCCCAAAGAGGTAGGCCTTGGCTGAAGTTGGTGGTTCCGTCAATAGGATCTACAATCCATACAGCATTTCCATTATCAGTATATTCTGGTAACAACTCTTCACTAAGTATGTTATCCATTGGATATCTTGCTTGAATCTCTTCACAAATGAATTGGTCTATTTCCTGATCAGAACGAGTCACTGTGGTTCCGTCCTCTTTAGTTGTTGCGACACTTTTGCCGAAGGAACTTAGCAAACTTTGTCCAGCAGAATGTGCCAATTGTTTTGCAAATGTTAGGTAAGCTTCCTGTGGGTGATGGATGGTGTCGGAGTTTGTTTTCATAGTACTTTGGCGAACTTTAATTTTAGTTGTAACAAAATCTTACGATTAACATGCCATTGCTACACCTATAGGGTGCAGCGTATGTAAAACACGAATAGTTAAAGCATGATGCTTCAGTACTTGAGTGAGTCTGCGGTAACAATGTGGAGATTCGTCTGTATTAGCTCCTTGTAATTCAACGTTTTCTCGTTCGATCCAGTCTAACATCATCTGCCGAGAAATTTTTCCTCCGCTTCTTTTTCCATTTCGATACTTTCCAGCGGCTTCAGTACGCGACATAATACGTCCAGCTCCGTGTACGGTACTGTATAGAGCTTTCTTGCTTTCTTTAGAATCCAATCCTTCTACTATTACGGATATGTCACCCATACTTCCTCCAACAAAGCTTCTTTGCTTTGGGTAAGCAGGTGTGGCACCCTTACGTATCACCCACAGATTTGTGCCATTGTGACGTTCTTTCCATGCAAAGTTGTGATGGTTGTGCACTTCTTCCAAGATGTTTGCTCCCAAGAGTTTGGCAATTTCATCACATACCCAATTGCGGCCAGCGTATGCATATTGTCCCGCAAGGGTCATAGATGTGAGGTAGTCCTGTCCAATATTGGTATTTACATCGAATGTGACGGGGGAGATATCATTGGGTTTACCCCCACCAGATTTTATGAAGTGGGTGGCAATTCGATGTCCCAATCCCCTGGAACCAAAATGTACCCCTACCCATACTCTATTTAGTTCATCGACAAATATATCGACGTAGTGATTGCCACTCCCTACGCTGCCTAATTGTGACATAGCTAGATTTTTCCACTTGCTAAGTGGTCCGAGTTTCCAGATTGGATCATGGAAAAGAGCGTGGTCCACTGGTTGTTTATTCTTACTTCCGACCCCAAATGATATGACATTAGTGATATCACTCATGATAGTAGATATATTGTTACGTGTCTCTATTGCTGAAATGTCTAGACGTACTGCTTTGTTGCCACAAGCTATGTCATATCCCACTCCTGATGGAGATATTGCTTCATGATATGCGATCACCCCGCCGATAGGTTGTACATATCCATGATGATGATCCGCCATTAGCGCTGCTGAAACCGCCTTATCATGCTTTAGGCAGTTTTTTATTTGTTGGAGGGCACTATCTTGTAATTGTCCCCACACAGGGATTGTGTCGTGGGTTCTATAGGGCATAATGTACTATATTGGGAACGCTTCTTGACACAATGTATTCCAATTATGGATTAGCTCTATTGATCATTCTAGGATATGGACTTGTTTCGCGTATATGCTCAATACCACATATCCAAGACACAGTTCGCTCTACACCTAAACCAAAACCGGAATGAGGCACACTACCATATTTGCGTAAGTCAAGATACCAGTCATAAGTTTCTAGCGGAAGATTATGTTCTTTAATTCGATTTACTAGAGTGTCATGATCGTGTATTCGTTCTGATCCTCCTATGATTTCCCCATAACCTTCAGGAGCTAACAGATCAGCGGAGTAGCATACCTCTGGTCTATTTTCTACTACTGGCATGTAGAACGCCTTTACTTGTGTAGGATAATGTGTGACGAACACAGGTTTATCAAACATTTGTGTAAGTGCAGTTTCGTGAGGAGCACCAAAGTCATCACCCCATTCGATATTAAGGAGAGATTTTTGTTCTGGATCATCTGTCTGGTTTTTGAGATCAATTAATCTTTCAATTGCATTATCATAGGTAATGCGTGGAAACGGCGGTTTGATATTGCTGAGCATACTTATATCTCGACCAAGAAGGGCTAGTTCAGCACTGCATTTGTTTAGACAAGACTGGACAATATGGCTGACAAACTGTTCCTCTATTTCTAATAATTGAACTAAATCACAATATGCTATTTCGGGTTCGACCATCCAAAACTCAGTTAAATGTCTGCGAGTTTTTGATTTTTCAGCTCGAAAAGTTGGACCAAACGCATATACCTTGCCAAACGCTGCAATATTGGCCTCATTATAGAGTTGACCAGTTTGACATAAGTATGCAGTTCTATCGAAGTAGTCAATCTCAAACAAAGTGGATGTACCTTCAACTGCAGCTGGCGTGATGACAGGTGTTGTGATCTCAAGAAATCCATTTTCGTCTAACCACTCTCTGATTGAACGCATAATGCATGCTCTAATTCGCAGAATAGACCATTGGCGTGAGGAACGAATCCACAAGTGTCTCCGGTCTAGCAAGAATTCAACCCCATGTTCTTTAGGTGTGATGGGATATTCATTGACTGATTGAAGTACTTGTATCTCAGTTACTCCTACTTCGTATCCGCCTGGAACTCCAGGCGCTCGTTCATCTTCTCGAACTGTACCAGTTAACAAAACAGACGATTCTTGAGTCAGCTGTTGTGTTACAGCAAAAACTTCCTCGGTCACTTCCTTCTGAAATACTACGCATTGCGCAATCCCAGTGCCATCCCGCAATTGAACAAAGTGTAATTTGCCCTTTCCAGTCTTGGCGTATATCCAGCCTTGTATGGTAATTGTTTGGTCCACATAGTCGGCAATGTTTTCAATCTTTATAATCATAAATGTAACCTCACAGGTCAACTAAGATAACTGTCTTTACTGTTGTTTTGCCTTGCGCTACTAATACGATGCTTTATTGATTGTGGCATCAAATCCACGATTATACTTATCTCCCGAGAATTAAAAACCCCAATGTAAATCATAGTGGCGAGATAAGTACATATACCGACAATTAATCCCAATAATAGGTTCCACTGTAATCCTATCCATGTTATTACACCCATCAAAGCTGCGGAAGCAACTATTTTTCCGAACAATTGTACCCATGGTGTACGATTTAATTTGCGATATAGGGTCCATTGAAATAAAGCACCTAGTATTATTTCTGACAAAATAGTTGATATAGCTGCTGCTCGGAATCCAAAAATTGGAATGAAGATTGTATTTACTACAATGTTGAGAACAGTGGCAATTACAAATGAACGTGTTATTGTCCGTACTTGATTAATAGCAACTAAAAGATAGTTGGTCACACTATTGATCCACCCAAATGGGATAGACCATATCATCAGTTGTAGTGCTATTGCCCCTTGTGGAAGAAAATCTTCACCACCCAGAAGACGTACTAAGGGTGTAGCGAGAAAGCTAGTTGTCAATGCCAATGGTAATGCTACAGCAAAAAGCAATTTGATAGCTAAATAGTAGGTTCTAGCTAATGCTTCTTGGTCATCCTTGGCTTGTCTGCTCATTAATGGGAATAGTGCAAAAGTGAAAAATGCAGGAATTATATTGAAAGCTTCAATGAACTTGTAGGAAGTACTATAACGTCCGACTTCAGCTTGACCACGCATAGTGCGGATCATAGGTATGTCTATCTTGAAAAACAGAGTTGCTAGTAGATGGTTAAGCATTAAAGGCAAGGAGTCCGTAGACATACGTCGTTGTAGTTGTATGTTGAATTCGGGATGGGGTTTAAAGAATAATTTTCTTACTAACACGAATAGGGTAAGCAGGGTGATCATATTTACCACTATGCTTACCCCAGCAAGGCCAACAAAACCATATCCTAGAATTAGTGCAATCAATCCTAAGGCTACTTTCAAAATAGTACTGAAACTGCTAACAACTGCGGGGTACTCAGCTTTTTCATAAGCATAGAATACGGATGTCAAACCTGTTGATATCGAAGAAAATAGCATGCCTATAGCAAGGAGGATTATTGCCAACACAGTGTCGCTACCTAGCAAACCAGTATTTCGTTGGTATACAACTATAGCTCCAAGAAACAGAGGCATGGTCAATAATCCTAGCACTAGCCGGAAGATGGTACTGTTTGATAGATATTGGTTTATAGAGTCGAGATTTCTTGAAGCTTCACGAGTTAACCAAGTGTTGAGACCAAAATTAGTCCAGATTTCAAACCATCCAATAATTACTATGGCAGTCGCGTAATTGCCAGATTCGGCAGGTCCTAGTATTCGTAGATAGAACATTGCAAAAATAAAATCGATGCTTCGGTTTAGTAGGTTGAATCCCATAGGTGCTAGACTGTTTTTGGCTACGGTACTCGCATCTGATGATGTCTTCTTATGTGTATAAAATACTTGCCATAGCCAGATAGTTCCAAATAGCAACAAAGTAGCAATAGATATTGTCGATATAACACCACCTAATCTAAAGGAGAGCGGACTATAATTGAAACGCACGTAGTGCTTACCCTGATCTAGGTATAATCCTCGGAAATTGCCATTGGCTCTTATTAGTTCGGCCCTAGTCTCTACCTCGTTTACATCACTGTGTACAAAGACTTGCCATCCATCGGAGTATGAATCTGTCAACACCAGATATCCAGGCTGGTATAGCTGCGCCTCAATTTGTACTTCATTTAGTCGTGACGAAGTTATTTGAGCAGGCTTTATCTGACATGCTGCCGCTGTGGTTAGCGAGTTGGAATTAGAAACGTCCTGTGCATCTAAAACTATGGTATGGTGCGGGTTATTTTCTTGTAGAGCAGATTGCACATTATCGGTTGTAGTGATGCAACTAGTTGGAAGTGTATAGGCGCGTGGCATGACCTGTTTATTTTGATAGACTAGTGATTCCCCTTCATATACCAACTCAAACCTCTCTGGACTATTTATCTTTTCCTCACTAATGACATACTTGACATTCAACAAATCAAGTAATGGAGAGTGTAGTCCCTGCCAGGTGGTGATTGGGGAGATACGATTATATTGCAGTTCATTCTGCGGTTCAATCAGTTGCATGTAATCAACATACTGGGCAGGTATTATAGAGTCATAACCGCGCACATCTTCTACGTCGAATAACCAACCTGCATTAGCGTTAAGGGTTTTACTCCCACTTGGATCATAGGTGGTAAAGCGCCAGTGGTTTTCATCCCCGTGCAAAAATTCTATTATTGGCGGTTGGTAATCGAGTATTTTAGGATTGCTGCTAGGGTTAAATCCTTGGCCTGCTAAAAATAGATCAATTACAATTATTGACCACAGACTGTACTTCCACATTCTACGTTTTGATGTAATGGTTTTCCATAAAACAATTCCACTAAGACTCAATATTATTCCAAATTGTAATATCCAACGGGATTGGTAGGAGAAAAACATACGTGCGTTTGTGAAGGACTTGTTGGCTTGTGCCAGACTCCATAAAGCTTGTTCGAGCATTGGTTCGAACGAGTTAAAAAACATGTAAACCAGAAATACACTAAGTGTAACTATAGATCCAATCCACATAGAAATTCGTGCTAACAAGAGATAGGCGACTTTTTTGTCAGAGGGGTTGGGTCGTATTAGTTCGTTGGTGCCATAGGCCGCTAATGTCGCTAAACATATACTCAAAGGCCAAACCCAACGAAAAGGTGAATGAAGCTGACCTAAGCCTGGTAGGTAATAAATCAATGCGTAAAGTGGTGTGCCAAATACAAAAGCTAAACTTAGTATAGATAGCACAAAAAAGAACCCAATATCTGAGTGTTTGTTTGAACGAAAGTTTCTTTTGTAAAAGTATTTAGCAAATGCTACTATTGCTAATAAAAGGGGTAGTATACCCACGTACATTCCGCCCTCAACATAATTCTTGATACCCCAGTCGATGGTGGAGATTTTCTCTCCTAGAGCATTGATGCTAACTGGCGTCCAATCTTGAGTGAACCAGTCAAAATAGGCATGGTGAGTAGGATTACCAAAGAAATTTGGTATTAATAGTGTTATTATCCTCCTGACAGGGTAGCCCCATTCACGTACTTCTGTCAGGCTTGCTGTATCCACACGAAAATTATTAGAAGCGGCTTCTAACAATGGAAATAGCTGGATAGCGCCTAGTAGAAGGCCCAATATTATCATTAAGCCCATATGAAATATAATCCGTAGAAGATCTTCTCTATGGTTACTGAAAATTAACTTCAATGAATGCCATGCTGCATAAGAGCTTGCTATTAACAGAGAGTAGGCGACAATTTCTGGGTGTCCAGCGAGTAGCTGAAGGCTAATTGATATTGCACCTACAGAAATCCAGGGTATAAATGAATATTTTCCAAAAAGCTTTTTTTTATGTATTAGTCCTCCCACTGCCACCAATATCATAGGAAGCCATACTGCACCCGCTATTATCATAGGAAATACAGCACTTACTATCATGAATAAGCTAATTTGATAGATGGTAGCACCGATCAATGAACCCCAACGCCCAATCTGTAGTGTTCGGGAAAACAGGTACATATTTATGCCGGCTAAGACATATTGCGAAAGGATAAACCATCCATATGCTTTGGCGAGTGGTAAGAGGTAGAAAAATATACTGAATGGATAGAAAATGGAATGTTGTCCATTGCCAAGAAATGGTGTACCAGCGAATAAGTAAGGATTCCATAATGGTATTTGTCGTGTTTCAATAGCATGGTTTATGAAACGTTTCCATGCGTAATTTTCTAGCACGAGATCAGAAAGTAGAGCGTTGTAAGGGGTTTGAGGGGCTTGTATCAAAGAATTCGCAGCGGCAGTTTTCCAAGGCTCAAATTGAACCAAGTTCTCTGTTGGTATTATTGTTTTGGCACCTATAGTTACGCTAGCCAATAGCAACAAAGGGGGCAGTATTAAAGCCAGAGGTACGATCAGATTGCTAAAAAATTTGTTAGACTTCACTTCTGACGGTCAGCCTGTGTTAACCGACGGTGTCTTTGAGCTACCTGTAAGGTGCGCCACACGGCCTCTAATTTAATTCTTTGTGACATTTTCGAGCGTCCTATGCGTCGGTCTTCAAAATATATAGGAAGCTCTTTTACTCGATACCCTAACTTTTCGGACAGATAAGCCATTTCAACTTGAAACACATATCCATTTGAACGTACACGTTGCAGACCAATTCCTATCAATGTACTACGTCGCCAGACTTTGAAGCCGGCAGTAACATCTCGCACATGTAGACCCAATATCAGACGAGTATATATGCTGTTAGCAAATACACTCAACAAACGGCGTCCCACGCCCCAATGTTCGTCCAGTCGGCCTCCGGTAACATAGCGTGAACCCACTACTACATCATTCTCTTTCAAACTTGTTAGCATCTCCGGCAAATAGCGTGGTGAGTGCGAAAAGTCCGAATCCATTTGGACTACAGCATCTACGTCTGTCTGAAGTACATGCTTAAATCCTGCAACATACGCACTACCTAAACCACGTTCGCCAATTCGATGCAGCACTTCAACTTGTTCCGGGAATTGTTCTGCGAGTTGATCTGCAATTTGTCCAGTACCATCTGGAGAGTTATCGTCTACTACAAGCACATTGATTTGGCCAATTTCTAAAGCCAATAATGCAGCAATCATACCCTCGATGTTTTGGGATTCGTTATAGGTGGGTAGCACGATTGCAGTTTTCATGTTTTTTGTCGCTTTGTTGCTTAGTACCGGACACAAAGATTGGTTATTTTTTTAAGAACACCTCAATCGGTATTTATTGTCACCTTACTCATTATGACACCATTATCTTTTGCGTTTTGTGGGTTACGTTCAGGTATTGCAAATACTGTGTCCATACCTTCGATCACCTCACCGAATATGGTGTGATTCCCAGTCAGATGTGGTGTGGGCACATGAGTGATGAAGAACTGACTCCCATTAGTACCAGGCCCTGCGTTAGCCATTGCTAAAAGTCCAGGTTTATCAAACTTCAGACCATTATTCACTTCATCTCCGAACATATACCCAGGACCTCCAGAACCAGTTCCAGTTGGATCACCACCCTGTACCATGAAATCATGAATCACACGATGAAACATGACTCCATCATAATAGCCTTCCTGTGCAAGAAACACGAAATTATTGACAGTTATAGGTGATTCATTAGCAAAAAGGCGTAATACAATGTTGCCTAAGTCAGTTTCTATAACAGCCGTATATTCATTTTGCTCGTCAATAGTCATTTTTGGCGGACTAGACCATTCTTTATTATCCATCAAAGATTCCTCCGGTAAATTTTCTTCATTTGATTGAGTTTGTAATAATACGAATATCAGGATGATCAGTGCGATTGCAGCTACTGCAGTCACAATCCATCGAGCAGCACTAGGCTGTGCGTTTGGAGCTTGATTTGGACCTCTTGATTGGTTCATTTTTATATTTCCTTTTGCATACAGGTGTGATTCTAACAGATTCTACGTATAGTGATATTGACTGACGTTTTTTATGGAACAATCAGATCATTTATTATGATTGCATCAGCACCATTCTTTAGGGTTAAACGATCGCCTGTTTCTGGCAGATACATGCCAATTTTGATGTCATATTCTCCTGGATCAAGTGCAATAGAATGAGTATCTACTACATGTTCATTTGGTATCCACAAACTAGTTGGATATGTGTTCCCTACTGGTTGACTATCACTCTGACCCATTAATATATTATCCGCGTTAAAAGCATGCACAAAAACCGTATAATCCGTATCAGTTAATTGTAGGCTTTTCCAATTTAATTGTATGCTGAATTGTCGATCAAACCTTGTGTTATATCCTACAAGCTGGAATACATTGCCAATTATATGGTCAGTGGTATTTTCTTGAATTGTAGCTTTCCACTCTCTAGTTATCTTTTCAATTTCTATAGGCATCAGCATTATTTTGTCGATGGAGTCATTGGATGTTGAAGATTTAATGCCAAGGTTGTATTCCCCAGGTGTGGTTTCCCTAGGTATTCTAATATATCTATGATCAATGACGATTTCTCCAGGTGTCCATTCGTTAGTAGGGTAAGTGCCTTTGACAGGCTCGGAGGAGTCTATTATATGTTCGTCCAACATCAAAATGACATTCTGATTTTGATGTGTTGGGTTGATAGAACGCCAGTACAAAGATAGCTGTAGAATAGCACCTGGTTTATATACATGCTGAGAGAGATCATACCCAAAAAGCTCAAGATTTCCGAATGTATCTGATCTATCATGTTGAGGGATAGGTGGGTCGTCGGTGCGTGTTGAAGGTGCGACTTGTATGGGTCCTATTTGTGCGGTACTAGACACTTTTCCATCATGAGATGTAGAAGACAGAGATTGGTTGATGCTAGGAGAATAAATTGTCACAGCTAAATTGTATTGTCCCGGAGGCATTCCTGTTCTTAGAGGTATTTGTATACGGGCAATGATTGTATCTCCTGATTGCCATTGGGTAGACTGGAAACTGTCATTAAATCCTTGGCTCCAATGATATCCCCATATATCCACTAGGTCTGCTACAAATCGATAGTCGCTTTGGTCTGAATTGAGAATATTAATTCTGAGATCTACATTCAGATGATCGTCAGTTTGCAATTCTGGTATTCGGAAACCAGTGACTTCAGCAACCTGGCCAAATTTTGCGTAAATTGATTGAAATTCTGGTTGTGAAATATCCGTAGTTGCATTGAAATGATATGCAAGGAAATCTAAGTTCCCAGATGTGTCAGCCGGTGATGCAAATAGTGCTGACTCCCAAGACAAGATCCAGTCCTCGGGTGGCAACGCAGATTGCGGGAAAACATATAATGTGGGTCCCATCGATGGAATAACTAGTGTTTCTCCGCCACGTAGCCACATTATGTCTTCGTATCTATCAGCAAGATAAGCCATAGTAGGATGTTGGTGATGAATTGCGCTGACATATGTGTTCTTATAGTTTTTTCCCTTACTGTTGATGTATTCTGCAGCGTGCATTAAATCGCCATCATTGACTATATGTTGTGTCTCTTGTTTGGCCCAAATATAGAAGTAATCTTTCGCTGTAGTAGCACAGGTGAGGCCAAAAATAATTACAAGAGTAAACATATATATGCTGGATTTTTGTTTGTCTGTATTGCACCGGGAGAACAATGGCGATAGTAATGTTACCAATCCAATTGCAGGAAAAACAAATATAAATGGAAACAATCCAAAGGCGCGTACGTTGGACGGGAAAATTTCATGTACAGCTAAGGCGGTTGGTAACAGAAAAACAGGCAGCCAGACGACAAGCAACAACATAGCTGCTGTGTTTATCGGATTGCTTATACTCTTGCTTTTTCGAGATATTGCCAGCTTCCAAATGG
>CAWWAV010000003.1:0-19346 GCA_963934935.1 uncultured Anaerolineales bacterium | reverse complement strand
ACAAATCTACGTACCGCTGAAATGATCAAATATGCTTCAAATGCTTTTTTAGCCACAAAAATATCCTTCATAAATGAAATTGCCAATATATGCGAAGCACTTGGAGCTGATATAAAAGAAGTAGCTGTGGGTATGGGAAGCGATCCCCGCATAGGTGAAGCATTCCTTGATGCTGGAATTGGTTATGGTGGTAGCTGCTTTCCTAAGGATGTGAAAGCACTAGCTCATATGGCATCAGAGAAAGGTAGGCATCCGCAACTCTTACATAGCGTAATGGACATTAATGCTGATGCACGGCTAAAAGTGGTGCACATGTTGAAGGAAAATCTAGGACAAAGCCTAAATGATAAAACCATTGGCTTACTGGGGCTTGCCTTTAAGCCTAACACCGATGACATGCGTGAAGCACCCTCAATAGAAATAGCATTGCGTTTAATTGAATGTGGCGCAAATGTTAGAGCATATGATCCTGTTGCCATTCCTTCTGCACGTCGCATAATGCCAGACATATTTTATGCGGAAAACCCATATGAACTAGCAACAAATTGTGACGCACTTGTAGTAGTGACTGAATGGAACGAATTCAAGCAACTCGATCTGGAACAAATACTTACATCGATGAGGGGAAATGTGATTATTGATGGCCGTAATATCTATTCTCCTGAAGAGCTATATGAACGAGGCTTTGTCCATCGTGGAATAGGTCGCAGCTACGACACTAGCACGAAATCATAATTCTATACTTATGTCCGCATCTAAATTCCGGCTCGACAACGGGTTAACATTGATTCTACACGAGGTGCACACTGCACCAGTAGCTACCTTCTGGGTTTGGTACCGTGTTGGCTCAAGACATGAACATACGGGGATTACAGGTAGTTCACACTGGGTAGAACATATGCAATTCAAAGGCACTAAGCAATATCCAGCCGACAGTGCGGATAGCGAGATTTCTCGTACGGGCGGAGTATGGAATGCGATGACATGGATAGATTGGACTGCGTATTACGAGACTATGCCAGCTAACAAAATAGATTTGGCAATAAATCTGGAAGCTGATCGTATGGCTAATAGTCTTTATGAGAAAGAGGATGTCGAATCAGAGAGGACGGTAATAATTTCTGAGCGCCAAGGGTCTGAGAATCAACCCATTTTTCTACTGTCTGAAGAAACACAAGCTGCAGCATTTCGTGTACACCCATATCATCATGAGGTAATTGGAGACAAGATTGACATAGAATCAATGAATCGATCAGACCTATACAAACACTATCGTGCCTTTTACACTCCTGGAAACGCCATTGTGGTTGCGGTAGGAGATTTCGAAGCATCGCAGATGCGTAGTAAAATAGAAACCCATTTCGGTAAAATACCCAAAGGGGATAAACCTAGAGTATTCATACGAGATGAACCACAACAAAGAGGTGAAAGACGCGTCTTCGTAGAAGGAGAGGGTGAAACTGCGTACTTACAGTGTGTTTACCATGCACCTGCAGCCACTGATCCAGATTTCTTTCCTATGATTGTTCTTGATAGCATTCTATCTGGAGCTAGTTCCTTTAATATGTTTGGGTCTGGAATTAGTAACAAAACCAGTCGCTTATACCGAGCTCTGATATTAAAAGGCTTAGCTGCCGGTTTTAGCGGCAGTCTATCAGCAACAGTAGATCCATTTCTATACAGCATAACATGTGCAGTGCGTACCGACCGATCTATCGAACAGGTTGAGACTGCACTTAATGAAGAAATTGAGCATGCAATAAATCATGCGCCGACTGAAGAAGAGTTGTCAAAAGCAAAAAAACAAGCTAGAGCAATGTTTGCCTATAGCTCTGAGAGCGTGACTAATCTCGGATTTTGGTATGGCTTTGCTGAAATACTGGATGACTATACATGGTTTACCAAGTATATAGACAAGTTGGAAGCAGTCACGTCCTCAGATGTACATCGTGTCGCACAAAATATTCTAAAACCCAGCAATCGAACCACTGGCTATTACATACCAAATGACAGTAAGATCAACTGAGCCACTTAACATGCGAACACTACCAGGATCTGAAGACATAATTCGTCAAACTTTGCCTAATGGAATTACAGTTATAGTATGGGAGAATCCACACAGCCCTTCTGTGGTTGTAGATGCGTTTGTGCACGCTGGATCAATATATGAAGAGCGACCGAAAGCAGGCTTAGCAAGCTACACTGCCAGCATGTTAATGCGTGGCACAAAAAATGCCAGTTTCGAAGAAATACATGAAAAAATTGAATCTGTAGGCACAAGCCTTGGATTTAGTTCCGCAGTGCACACAGTAGGCTTTGGTGGCAAATCACTACCTGAGGATCTAGATCTAATACTGGAAACTGCGGCCGATGCTCTTAGAAACCCTACCTTTCCAAATGACCACTTAGAGAGAATGCGCGCGGAAATATTAACTGGATTAGCTATGCGGAGCCATAATACAAGGGCTATGGCATCATTAACTTTTTATGAAAACCTATTTGGTCCTAATCATCCTTATGGTTTCTCAAACAATGGGTATCATGAAAGCATAGCAAATATAACTAGAGATGATCTAAGAGATTTCCACAAACAACACTATGGGCCAACTGGAATGATAGTTACAATTGTAGGAAATGTTACTGCAAATAAAGCGCTATCATTAGTTGAATCTCACTTTGGAGACTGGACCAACAACAAGCAGCCAGATATTGTCACAGCACCAACGGTACAACAGATACATAGTATTAAGAAGCAACATATAAGTATTCCGGGAAAAACACAAACCGATATTGTGTTGGGGTATTTAGGACCTAAACGCAGTGATTCCGATTTTCAATCGGTACGCATTGCTAATAGCATACTTGGAGTTTTTGGCATGTACGGTCGACTAGGCAAAACAATACGCAAGAAACATGGCTTGGCATACTATTCATTTAGCAGAGCTGATGCTAGCTTTGGTCCAGGCACATGGAGATTAATAGCTGGGGTTGATCCCAGTAATGTAAACACCACTATAAAAATTATGCTAGAGGAAATAAATCGTCTTATCCTTGAACCTGTAAGTCATGAGGAGCTTGATGACAACAAATCAAATGCTTTAGGCAGCGTCCCTATTCAACTAGAAACAAATTCAGGAATAGCAGCCACTTTATCATCAATGGAACTGCACGGTTTAGGTATGGACTACTTGCGACATTTACCAAAACAAATCAAGGGTATTTCTAGGCAAGATGTTCGAAGTGCTGCAGATAGATTGTTAGACCCTGATACATATGTTGTTGCATCAGCAGGACCACAATAGTATGTTACGGACTGGTATTGACCTGATAGAAGTTGAGCGTATTGATCATCTGATTATTAGTCATGGTCAACGTTTCCTAGAACGTGTATACACAGAGCAAGAATTGCGTGATTCCAACGGCAGAACGCCTTCTCTGGCCGTTCGAATGGCAGCCAAAGAAGCTGTCTCAAAAGTATTAGGATGTGGGATTGGATTGGTATCATGGAAAGATATTGAAATCATAAGGGATCATCAAAAACGGCCGCTATTAAACTTAAGTGGTAATGCACTAATGTTGGCAAAAGAGCTCGGTCTAGACGAATGGTCAGTAAGTTTGACCCATTCTCATGACCATGCTGCAGCAATTGTAGTAGCAACTGATGCATAGCAAAGCATTCAATACGTTGACTGAGGTATATGCCACATGGTAGAATGCCGAGCCCAAATGATAATCTCCACCACCACCAATCCTGGAGGGATGGCCGAGTGGACTAAGGCGGTTGTCTTGAAAACAACTGTGGGGGAAACCTCACCGGGGGTTCGAATCCCTCTCCCTCCGCCATAGTAACAAAACGGGGAGGTGCCGGAGTGGACGATCGGGGCCGCCTGCTAAGTGGTTGTCGGGGTTAAACTCGACCGAGGGTTCGAATCCCTCCCTCCCCGCCAGTGCAATTTAATAGAAGACTGTCACCTAAGTGACAAAATATGCCCTCGTAGCTCAGCGGATAGAGCACCTGGTTGCGGACTAGGGGGTCGCAGGTTCGAGTCCTGCCGAGGGCACCTCAACATTATTAATACTATATAAACTCACAACAATATGACCAAAATACTAGTAATTGGTGGAGCTTCACAAGACATCCTACACATCAATGGTAAAGGTGTTCACACTACGGGGGGAGCAGGTCTTTACACCGCATTAGGAGCTCGTGCAGCTGGCGGTCAAGTGGACATGTTGGCTCCTTTACCAAGTCCCATGCCACTACTAATGCAACCTATCAACGAATTAATCAACTGGTTTGGCCCAACAGTCAGTCAGGATGAACTACCACATTTCGCAATTGAATATGATAGTAGTGGGAAGGCTACATACACTACTGTGGAACCCAGATCCGAATCACTAATGACTGAAAATGACATACCTTCAGATCTCTCAAATTACACTTATGTACACATAGTACAACTGGGTAATATCGACGTACAACTAAGAATGATAAAAAAATGCCGAGATAGCAAAGCACAGAATATTTCGGTCAGTGGAGGGCACAACCTACAAGACAATCAAAAAGAAAAGATGTCCGCACTAATTGAACAAGCAGATTTATGCTTCATGAATGAACATGAAGCCGCAAACAACTTAGGGACTACAAAAAATATCTGTTCGCCAACTGGTACCATACTTTTTGTTACTCATGGAGAAAATGGGGTAAGTATAATTCAAGGCAATGATCTGCAGCGAATACCCATCAATCCAACCAATCCTCGCGACCCAACTGGAGCCGGAGATTCATTTTGCGGAGCGGTATTATCCTATTTGTGTAAATTAGAACACCCAGTACAGGCTGCCAAAAAAGCTGCAAAGATCGCCAAGATAACAGTAAGTCATTTAGGTACTGAGGGTCTAATGCAACAGGTAAGCACAACACCAACTGACTCCGCTTCACAAGCGTCGATAAATACTAACAGAATCAGACAAATTGCTAAGGTCATGGAAACAGAAGAGGCTGATGAATTGCCTTACACATTTACCGGAATAGGACAACCTGCTGTAGGACATCCCAACGCATTGGACTTTTTCTTTGCGTTAACCTTGCAGCAATTTGGATTCTGGACCAAAAACAATCACAAATATATTGCGCCTATGATAGCAAAAATAGACGGGCATGAACGCAAAGGATCTGATTACATAGGGGCTGCTTATTCGCGGATGCTAGATAGTGATCCCGACTTCTTCAGCGTCAATAGGCAAGCAAATCTTTCTAAAGAGGAATTAGAAATGATTTTAGCTGACGATGACGGACACTGTCCTATGCCAGCAATCGAGCTGCATTTGTCCGAGGCTCAATCTTATGGTCAAGATATGTCAGATTTAGGCATGACACCTGCCAAAATGATCCAAAAAACCCAAAATTCCAAGACACCAATGGCCGATTTACTAAGAATTTTATGGAATGTTGGCGGATACAAAAATGACCCGTTACAAAAAAAATCTGCTTTGCTAATATATATACTATTAAATCGACCTGAGAACTTTTTACAACTTGGGGATTCTGAAGAAGAACTTCCATGTATTGATTATCACCTCATGCGTACCGCATTACGCACTGGTATGGTGAGTGTTTCTGACACCTACCTTCAGCAAAAAATTACAAGACGCGAATTGGTAAGTGAAGAACAAGAATATGATGTCCGGCAAAACGTATATAAGGCAATCAACATGTTAGTAGGTACATCACCAAATCTTAACATGGTTTCTGTGGATCAATTCTTGTTCAGAATGCGGAAAGGGTGTCCAGAAATGAGCGAGCCTGATTGCAAGTCCTGTGCACTAGATCCAGTATGCGCAAAACAAACTCAGTTGTTTCAGCCAGTGATACGAACTACCTACTACTAGATATAAGACTAATCAATTCAGCTCGATCAGGCATGGCTCCGGCTGCACCCGAACGAGTCGTACTAAGCGCACCTGCAGCTGCGCCCCAATGAAGAGCCTCATCAATCTCCAGACCTTCTGAAATTGCTACTGCCAGTCCACCATTGAATGCATCACCTGAACCGACAGTGTCAATAGCATCTACATCAAACGCTGGTACATAGATACTTCTAGTACCTGATGCACAAAATACTCCTTCAGAACCAAGTGTGACAATAACTGTATGGACCCCACGACTTTGTAGTATCCTGGCAGCTTCGGCAGCTTCTTCCTGTGAAGAAGGTCGTATACCAACCATCATTTCAGTCTCCACCTCATTTGGGGTCAAAATATCAACCGCACCATACAACTCCTCTGGCAATTCTGCTGCTGGGGCTGGATCCAAAACCACCGTAATACCCTTAGCATGCGCTGCACGTGCAACTGCTAAATCTGCTTCAACCGGAACTTCCAATTGTAAAAGTAAAACTTTAGCATCGTCAAATAGGCTCTCAGTGCGGCTAACATCTTGCCGATCAAACTGCATATTAGCTCCTGACAAAACAATAATTGTGTTTTCTCCATTGTCGTCCACACTAATCACAGCCAAGCCACTACCTTGGTCAGAAACCATTTCAACACTGGACACATCTACACCATAATCAGTCAGTTGTTCTAGTACTTGGCGGCCAAATGTATCATCACCTACATGTCCCACCATACTTACATTTGCATCTAGTTTTGCAGCAGCTACGGCCTGATTTGCACCTTTGCCTCCTAGAGCCATAAGATAGGACTTCCCAAGCAAAGTCTCTCCGCGCTGTGGAAGCTTTGGAGTGTAAGCAATCAAGTCAGTATTGATGCTACCGTATACAACAACACTCATATAATTACCCAAGCCTTGGGTGAGTTTGCCAAACTACAATGAATATTCTTATACAATTTTACTCCAAATGCCTGTACATTCTGGAACACGACTCCAATTATTGTCAACAATCATACTACTAAGTTGTTCTCCGAAAAAAAACTCAGTATTGCTAATTGCTTCCTTCACATCAGGAAACCTATAGTCTGTTCTAATTTCCTGCCGAGAAAAGGCCCATGAGTTTTCAAGCCAATCATAATAGTTTGCCAATTCTGCTGTTGGTGGAGCGGGTATAACACTACCAGTAGTCAGAGTCTCCATGATTATTATAATCCCTTGATCGCGAACCACACGATGCATTTCTTTTAATACTATATCCAGCTCTGTTTGCCAATCCAAGTGCCAGCTGCATGTGTGCCCCAACACCCAGCCTGCAGTTAAAACATCAAAACAATCTGGTGACATTGGAAGCGCTCCTGCGCTGCCCTGCGACAGCAACCACGAACCAGCAGACAAACTGCGCTGACGCACATTTTCTTGTAGCATTTCCCAGTACAAATCTAGTCCAACAACAGTAAATCTTGGGTCCGACAACAATAATGGGATTCTTCCAGTTCCACTTCCTATATCCAGAACCCTACTAACATCTGCAGTCAGAAGTTTGTCGATGCAATCATATAGATTGCCATCAACATCTTCATATTCAATCATACGATGATATTCACATGCCATATTGCTATAAATATTCTTGAAATGATCCATGATTTTAGCTAAACCTACTTGATTGAGTATCTACGGCAAAATTTCATCCAATCTTTGTTCATATTGAGAAATCCAATCTTCATCTACTCCGGGACTAAAAGAACCCTTAACACCATTAAGCAAAACCTGTCTCGCTTGCTCCCAACTAAAACCGACATCGTCTACTAATCGTTGTACTTCTCCACTTGAGTATGCAGCACGATCGAAAGTGCCTGACAACAACAAATTGTCTGAATTGATACAAACTTTCACTCCCGCTTCAAACATTTTCCTGATAGGATGGGATGCATAAGAGGGTACCTTCCACCCAACATTACTTGTCAAGCAACATTCGACAGTAATACCCTTAGTAGCAACTAGATCCATAAGTTTAACATCTTGACACAGAGTAACCCCATGACCGATGCGATCTGCACCTAAATCTACAGCTAACTGAATGTTTTTAACCGTATTTTCCGGCCACTCACCCGCATGTAGGGTCATTGGTACATTCCTGCGCAGCGCCTCTTTTATACCAGATTGATGAATGTCCAATGCAAAAGCACCTTCATCACCAGCTATGTCAAACCCCACTACTCCTTTACCAAGCCATGCTGCCGCTAACTCCGCCATTTCAATTGTGTGCTCAACAGGGTATGAACGCAATGCACAAATGATAACACCACCACGTATATTTAGAGTTTCTTTCGCTTCACGAAATCCAGCCACTACAGCATCAACAGCATCATTTACTGTCAAGTTCTCAAAAGTATGCAGTGCGGGACAAAAACGAATCTCGGATAGTACTACATTGTCATCGCTCAATGTCTTACATAGTGAAAAAGTAGCCCTCTTAAGTTCATCATCTGTCTGTAAAAATTGATTGCAGAAATCAAAATTTGACCAATTTGAAGAAGTAGACACTTTACTACCAATATGTGCACGTTTGCTTTTCAAATCATGTAAGTATTCTCTAAGATTTGAAGATTCTACAGGCAGTTTAATACCTCTATCTGCGGCACGAGAAGCAATAAATTCTGAGTCAAGGGAACCATCCAAATGTAAATGTAGTTCACTTTTAGGAACACTATAAGCGATATCCATGTCATTTAACCTCACAATTGTATTGTAACTACAGCAATAATCTATCCACCCAATGTTACACCATTCGACTCTAGCAAATCAAATATCTCTGCGCGCTGTGGCACATAAGGGCCAGTACCTACACGTGTTACTGTAATTGCCCCAGTAGCATTTGCTATGGTACCAGATTCAGCAAGACTATATTTGCTTAGGTACCCATATATAAATGCTCCGGCAAACGCATCCCCAGCACCTGCGGTATCACGCACTGAAACCTCAAAACCATCTATTATGATTTCGTCTTGAGATGATATTATGACACAACCTGCACTACCACATTTCACAACTACAATCTCAGCTCCCAAATTAAGAATTTCATTAGTCGCCTGTGCTTTGTCACTGCTTCCTGTCCAAGCACATATTTCATCCATAGTGGTCAAGACAACAGTACTAGCCTTGATTGCCTGTTCAATAATGTCCTTATCAATTGTAAAAGCAGCGGGGCCGAGATCAAAAAAAGTCGGTATACTACATTGATAAGCGTAATTGAGAATACTCAAACTACTAGAAGAGCTAAAAAGTGAGTGGTCAGCCAACGCATAACTAGTACAAAACACAGCTTTTACTCCTGACAATATAGTATCTTGATCAGTTGATAGACCGACAGCTGTCCCCTTACCTAGCGCACCAACAAAAACATGCTGCGCATTAGTGTCTACTAACTCTATCGACACAGTAGTGCTGGCGCCAGTGACACTCTGTACATACTGAATTGACACATTTTCATCACGCAGTTGTTGTAACACCATTTTTCCTAGCCAATCATCGCCCACTGCACCTATAGCATATGTTTCCAAACCTAAACGAGCGGCAACTATAATAGTATTACTAGTTCCTCCCGCAACAAACATACACTCATTAGCTAGCTGATGTTTACCAGGACGCAATGGTAACTCGCCAATCGGAACCACTAAATCTGCACACAAATCGCCGATAGTTAAGATTTTCATTGACAAATATTTATCATTGTGGATAAAATAAGTAAATTCAACATTTCATTACGGACACGTAAATGCCAAACAAAATATATCTATTCGATGGTGGTTAATAACAGTTAGAATTATAACTGTTAACTGTTTTCTATTGATGCGGACGCGAGTTTCTCTCGATGAATTTTTAAGCTGTATCGCCTATATCCAACCATTACTATCCCTAATACAATTGGCAGAATCAATGCGAGAAAAAGATCGGTAGACCCGGATCCTCTAACCACATCTACTGTTCTACCACTACCGCTTAGAATAGCACCGTCATCCCCCTGTAAATTTACTTCAAGATCTTGAATAGATCTACGCACAATTATTTGAAATGCCGAAAAGTCAGGGGAACGATCACGCATACCTTGAGACAAACCTTCCATTGCCTCAAGAATTTCGTAACCTAGTGCTTTACCTGGATTCTGACGAACCATATAATCTTCAAACTCAATTGGATTCTGCAGCATATCTCTTTCTACTACCTGCATATCATATGCTATGCCTTCGTCATTTATATGAGGTCCAGGCCGTCGTTCTCCAATAAAAGTTACATCAGCATCTTCTGATCTTCTCCACCTAGATGAATCTGAGATTTTAAAGTTTTCTTCTTTTACCCATTTCCAATCAAAATTCACAAAATTCGGAGCCTGCGGTGCTTCCAAGTGAGTAAAATATTGTTCGTTGTATTCGCTTTCAAAAAAAGGATCTAGATATAGTGTGTTATCGGATCTAACATATAACATCTCGTCAGGATTATAAGTCTGCTCTGGCGTGGTCCACTTATCTTCAGGAATAACAGTATATCCTACACCAACTCTATCTGACTGAAATACAACCAGCTTCTTTACACTGTCAGCTACTATTTTTCCCGCATCATTGCGCATTTGTATATCATATTCACCAGGAGGCAAATTCAGTGGCACTCCTCTAAAAACTTTAGTGCTAGAGTACAGAAAATCAGCAGGTCTCATAGGCTGGGACACAAGCACATCATCTTCTGAAGTGACTTTTCCGGATTGAACACGTTCGGTTAGGTCAGTTCGCCAATTACGTGAAGCCTCATAGTATTCCGACACATCTAATCGGTACATTCTCAAAGCTTCTTCCCACTCACCATATTTTCTCTGTGCAGCCCCACCCAAATATACCTCTGCTGCTCCTCGTGTAATACCCTCAGGATACTGAATAACATAATCTGTAGGCTCAACCGTTAATACAAGTTCGCCCTTCAGTTTGATCTCCAAAGTTCCCGGTATATCTTCATTCATACTGTCAAAATCAGCCTTGTATTCATTTGTAACAGCCCAATAATAAATTAGGGTTTTACGCGGGGAAATTATGTTGATTGTATCCGCAAGCAAATATATTGTGTCAACACTTGGAGGATGAAAGACTCCTTGATATAGGGTGCCATTATAAGCATTAACACCGTAAACAAACTCTTCTCGCTTTTCTGTCTTGTCAACCAAACCGGGCAAATCCCTTTTATCATCATCATGATTATCAGCAGCAACTATACGAACATCTGTATCCATACTCATCAATCCAAGCCATGATAATAATATGGCAGCAATGAACTTTCTCATTGACGTACCCCACGGATCTTCAAGCCTATAATACTGCTAAAAATAAATGTAATACAAAACACAAATGATAATCCAATCACTCTCAAAAATGCGGTCATATTACCGCGTAACATTTCATTCACACCATAATTGAGATATGAAAATGGAGACAGCCAAGTTAACACAACCTGAATCCAACCAAGCAACTGCTGTAACAAGAGTACTGGATTGTAGTAATCTGACTCCGGAGCTATATTTGACAACCAAGCTTGCGACGCCTGAATGAGCAAAGTGCTTGCAATCAAAGTTATAAACACAAGCGTAGCAGACCGTACACTCTTTGACATTGTTGATACAAATACTCCCACCGATATCAGATACGCGCCTGTGAACAGGGATAGAAGCATCATCATATAAAAGTTTGCTGGAATTTGTACTCCAGCTATATTAGATAGTATAAAAAAACATATTAGATATAGGATAATAAGCAAACAATATACAGTAAGCTGTGCTGAGTATTTACCAAGAACATAGGATACATTGTCAACAGGCCCGTAAAATAACAACTCCATTGCTCCACTCTCTCTTTCACGAGCAATAGCAACCACTGCCGAAAATGCCAAGTACACACTAGTAAGTATGATGACCCACCTAAAAGGAAAAGAAAACAAATCTGGCATCGGGTACAAACCATTGGACTCTATGTAGTTAAGGTAATTTCTTATAATCACTATACCTATTGCTATGGATATAGTAGTGACTATATAAATAACAGGCCCAAAAATAGCTATCCGAAAATCGCGCCTGTGTATTGTTAAAGCTGTCTGTATTTGCTTATACATCGTACTAGTATCGCTCATTGCGCTTCACCTTTTGACAACCCTATCACATTGTCATCTGTGAAAGTCATAAAGGTTTCCTCTAGGCTTGCCTTTCTAGTCTCCATACCAATTATTGTAGCCCCAGACGCAGTAATTGCAGAAGACAACTCCGCACGATGATCTGAGGTTGCATCTAAACGAATTTCAATATGCTGACCATCTATATTATGATCAACAATATGTGGAATATCTGAGAGCACCCCAGAAAGAGTCTCTGGGACATTAGATACTTCAACATTCACTCGTACAGATTGATCGACAGAATAGCGCAGGCCATCTAAATTATCCTCCACTAACAACTTACCTTTATGCATAATAGCAATACGATCGGCAGTTCGCTCAATTTCTGACAAAATGTGTGAGGAAATAAAAATAGTAGTGCCTGACTTCTTCTGCTCCTCAATTAACCCGCGTATCTGTCGTATACCATGTGGATCTAGCCCAGACACAGGTTCATCCAACATTAACAAATCAGGTTTGTGTAAAAGTGCTCTTACAAAACTAAGTTTTTGACGCATACCTCGCGAATATTCGCTTGGTCGTATATTTGCGTATTGTCGAAGTCCAACATTCTCCATGAGTTCATTAATTCTATTTTCTTTAGACTCAATCATGAAAATATCTGCATGGAATGAAAGAAACTCCCAGGCAGTCATCTCGTCAAAGAAGTATGGATTCTCACCAACTACACCTATTGCATTTTTTATAGCAAAATAATCATTTTCAAGCGAGGTGCCAAAAAGCGACAATTGACCTGACGTTGGTTTTACTAAACCTAGTAGCATAGCCATAGTAGTGCTTTTGCCAGCACCATTCGGTCCTAAGAAACCATACACCTCACCCGCTCGGACATTCAAAGTAACCGACTTTACCGCCTCAACTTCAGGATATGTTTTCGTAAGATCGCGAGTACTAATCATAAGCGTAAATTATACTAGGACCTGACCAATAATCAATCTTGACATTCCACAACATTATTCCTAGCCCATATCAATCTTGACATAGCTTCATCCTCTAGATCATCAGTAAATTTTGGGACGCCAAATTGCTCCAAAGCAAAGCTAGCACTAACTGAAGCGCGTAGTGCCGCCTCAAGCAAATCAATACCGTCAGCAACGCCAACCAACATGCCTCCACAATAGGCGTTACCTGCTCCGGTGACATCAACTATCTTTTTTGCAACAGCGGGAATCTGCCAAGCACCACCATCACTAGTAGCCAAATATGAACCTCGTGCACCCATACGAATAGCAACAATTTCTGCTCCCCAGCCTATAAATACTGATGCCATTTCAGATGCGTCATCTAAACCTGTTAGTTCTTGCGCTTGATCAATGTCTGGAGAAAAAACACTGGTCCGCTTGAGTATCTCTTTATACTCATTGACTTCGCATTTCATATGGTCAGGTGATGGCTCCCATAGCAAACAGGTTGAAGGATTAGTTTTACGCAATTTAGAAATCAGGTCACTCAATTCACTTAAATCACGTCCCCAAATGAGATGAAATCCCTTTGCATCACGATAATCGGTAGGCATCTCATCATAAGTGGGAGATTCATCAAGAAACTCATTAATGTCTGTACGCATAATCTCAGTTCGAGTTCCATCCTGCTCGAACAACTGCCAAGCTCTAGCAGTTTGATATTTGTCTCTTTTCACAATAGCCCTCAAATCTACACCACCTAGTGCAGTAAGGCTATCTTTATATACAGATTGAGAAATATCTTTACCTACTGAAGCCACAAAACCCAAACACTTGGACCAGACACGCATACCAATCAATGCATGCGTACCAGAACCACCAAGCACACTCATATGTGTTGATCCATCCCAAAGGACGATATCATCAATAATAATATTAGAGAAGGTTACATATTTTGGTATCATAGTTAATTAACTAACCTCAGGTATCTGTTCATTACCAATTCTCATAGCGTTGTTGACAATATAACATCCAACAATACCTACACCAAGACATAAAGACCATAAGATTCTGGTGCTTCCAGAGCTCATTAGTAACCCTGCTAAGAAAAGTCCTATAGAAGGACCTAGACCATGCAAACTTGATACGTAAAGCGCCTGGCCTGAAGCTCGCCAAGTCTTGGGCAAAATAGTATCTATATATATAACTCCAACACAAAGCAGCGAACCGATTGCTACCCCATGTAATGCTTGTATCGGTAAGGCTATGTTAGGGTCAGTTATTAGCATATTACACAACCAGCGTATGGGCAATGCAATAACACCAACAACCATTGTTAGTCGCAAACCCCACTTACGTATAAATGTCTCAGCGTAGCTCATTATCGGTATTTCAGGTAAAGCTGAAAAAGCTACAGTTGCGCCTATCATCCAGGCTGAAGCATTCAACTCATTCATATAAACCACTAAATATTGATTGGTAATACCCAATGTAAGTCCGATACAAATTATCCCCAACAAAAATAGTCGTAATTCACGGTTATCTGCAATCAAACGTAAGCCATCTTTCCACTGGACTTCAGTAGATATGTGACGATCAGGTAATTTAAAAGAAATTCCACCTAATACAAACATAGTTCCAGCATAGATATAAATTGTTAATGTCAGATTATCTTCAAACAATAATCCTCCTGCAAAAATAGTAGCAACCACAAATCCTATAGAGCCCCACAAACGAAATTTGCCATATTCATCTTGCTTGCCTCGCTGCTCCAAATGAGCTAACGCCAAAGCTGCTACATTTGGGTGGATAGGAGCACGCAGCATAGACATTAACACAACAACCCAAACCAAATATTCGAATCTATCAGTAACTGTAAAAGCAAGTACAAGTACAGATGTGGACCAGCAACCAATAGTAACTAAAAGCCGTGTCACATTTAACTTATCACTGATAATACCCCATACAGGTTGTATTATAAAACCTGCAAACGGAGTGAGTGCTAGCAGGGTTCCTACTTGAGCGCTAGTAAGATCCTTCCTCATAAAATACATAGCTATATAAGGCATGAATACACCAACACCCACAAACTCTACTGCATAAAACAACTTAAACCAAAATCGAACCATAATTTATTGGACTAGTATAAATTTCGTATAAAAAGACAACTATTTATGAATTAACTTCCAATTATTTGCAAGTGAACTTTCCTCTTACGAGGACCATCAAACTCCCAAAACAATATGCCTTGCGAAGATCCTAACGCGAGTTTACCTGAGCTTATAGGAATACTAATGCTATTACCTATAATACTAGCCTTAATATGGCCAGCAGCATCAGATGGAGTATCAAAGATATGTTTGAAATCAACTCGTGTAGGTACGATACGATCAATTTCTTCTATAAGATCTGTCAAAGTTGGTGGATCCATTTGTGAATTTAAAGTAACACCACCGGTTGTATGAGGACAATAAACAACACATACACCCTCATCAATACCGGAAGAGGCAACAGACGCTTGAATATCTTCAGTCACATTGACTAAATCTTGGCGTTGTTGCGTATCTATATTAATCGTTATCATCTAACCTCCCTATTATTAATCATGCAAAATAAATAATCATGCAAAATAAATGTTGCATGATTACTACAAGCTAAGAGTCTAACAAACTGATTTTTAATACTAGTCAATCAAATAATGCTTTCTCCAATCCGATGATTGAGCAGCTGCTATAAGCACAGTAAGTGACTTTGACAATGCTACCAAATCGTCAATATGTGCTCTTGGTGTTTTTAAAAAATGCGAATAAGCACCGGGAAATCCCATAAGAACAACATTCTGAGTAGCCATCATTGCAGACACGCAGTCACTTCGGCTAACATACGATTCGTTTTCCCGCATCGAAATACCCTTCTCATTTAGCAATCCAGACACTTCGCGCATCGCTGACAAGACATGTGGAGGAGTAACACCACCTCGAGCACCACTCGCAAATCCTGCAAACAATGCTCCGTCACCACATCCGGGAACCTCTACAACATCACCATTATCATCAATTGTTGGTTTTCTCTCATGCAGATCAGTCACTGACATGATTGCGGGTAATTGGTTAGGATCAGTACGAGATATCAAACGCTGACTTCCACGCGCAAAGGCAGTATTACCCACACCAACCACTCCTTCTTCTTCATCTGTCAAAACTATCAAAGCATCAACATCGAATGCTGAAAGTACAATTGCTGACATCACAAGAGCTGCACAACCAAACGCATCATCTACTGAACCATACAACATACCTGTGCCCTTATCCCACTCCGCTGCAGTTTGAAACACTACTCTAGTCGCAGGCGGCAAATCAGTTGTATCAGTCTTAAACACACTATTGTTACTATCTTCTCCAGTAACAATCATACCTTTTGCAGCAGAAACTAGATTCTGCGATTGCTCATCATAAAGTAGCGCAAGACCATCGCGTTCACCAGGAGTAATTCTTGGTTCATGAAATGCAGTCAGAGGATAAACACCATTTTCGATAGGACCAGTTAAATAACTGATGTTGTCCAAATGCGCAAATGCCCAGATCGGTTTTCTGCTCTGTTCACCCAATGTAATACAAACATTGCCAGTCTTCCTGTAATTCAAATCTAGGTCAACGTTATCGCCTAGAGCGCCTTCAGACTTACTTTCTTCCAATATATTTCTAACTACCTCACCTCGAGTATATCTAGCACTTAGAGTAGGAGCATATGTATCTGCTAATCTCTTAAATGCTGTGAAAGAAGCTTCCGGTGTTATTAAGGACTCCATGTGCGTATACAATTGTGTGTACGACTTAAGAGCTTCACCAATCATTTAGTTACTCCCTAATTGTGTTTCATAATTCCAGTGCAACACCATTGTCACACCTACCATATACAGATAACCAGAATATATCTTTGACAATCTGCTGATCAAACCTTAGATTATGCTGACCCCGACATATCATTTCGGGACAGTATAGTACTTGTTTTAATTGTGTTTGCATCATCATCATCGTATACACCTTCAAAACCTCGGAAAAACTTTTCGCCAATTTCATCCGCAAAATATGCAGCAAACAACTCTGTCGCTACTGGATAAATCAGTGGTGAGAAAATCTCAGGCACATTTCCTACTACTGGAAGCACCATATCAACATTGGGTCCAACCACATCATCCCCTTCAGGTACTATACCAACAGAATAACGTCCTACCCTATTCATAGGCTCCAGGATTTCAGCTACCCTATTATGGCCTCTACCAGCAGGAGAAATAACAAAAGTCGGAGTATCTGTATCAGCATTAGCAAAATACTGAAGATGAGCCCATTCTTCTGTATCTTGTCCCATAGCGTGACTTCCAGCCGCCTCTAACAATTTTGCAGCTCCAAACAAGGCAGTTGAGTAGTTAGGACCATCACCTACAAAGACAAAATTCTTCTGGTCTTTAGTAGCTTTTACTACTTCCAAAACTTTGTCCCGACAACCCTCGATGGTAGCTTCAACCGCATCTCCTATCGAAGCAAGCTGTTGACGTAAAGCACCAGCCTGGTCTTGAGTCATCTTTTCCCGAACCTCCGCAAGCCGAATGGCTATCAAGAATAACGCTATCATCGATACACGATAAGATATCACTCCCGGTGCGTGATCATATTCAGGTACTGAGCAGTCTAGAACAAGGTCTGAAATAGATGCAAGAGGTGATTCTGTGTTAGCAGTCAAAGCTAGTGTAGTAGCTCCAGCCTCTTTTCCCACTCCAAGAGCTTCACGAGTTCTAGCTACACCACCAGAAGCAGAAATACACATAAGTAAGGGGTTTCCCGGAAAAGCACTTTTGTTGGCAGCTAAATTGTACCGAGCGGCTGTCATAGCGTTCAAAGGCTCAGTTGATATACCAGCCAACTGCTCAAAAGCCAGTTCAGTTGCTACAGCAGCCATATGAGAATCGCCACATCCAGTGGTGACTATGTGCTTGACCGATAAACATAGCTCATGGTCCAACAATCTTCTGATACGCTGATCAATGATAGGTGTTTGCTCTCTAATTATTTCTGGCAAACGCTCCACTTGTGCAATCATAGTGTTCTCTGACATTATTTAACTCCTTTTCATATTAATTGTTATTTTATATTTTCTTCGTTCATAGACATAAATTCAAATGTTTCATCCAATGATGGTAAATGTCCTTTAGGACCAAGTCCTGTCACTGATATCGCACCAGCTGCACATGCAAACTCGACTCTCTTTTCTAGAGAATAGTCTGCAATAGTGCTAGTCAAGAAAGCTGCGTTAAAAGTATCTCCTGCACCAGTACTGTCTACCACTGAAACATTATACCCATTGTGACGAACAGCGTCATCGGCAGTGACTGCATAGGCACCGTCACGCCCATGAGTAACAACTATAGTATGAGGACCATATTCTAATAAATTCTTCATTTCTCCAAAATCAACACTGTCGAATCCTGTTGCAGCTCTATAACCATCAAAATTAAAACTTGCTATAGCAGTATGTGGAAGTACTTGTTCGAGAAAATCAGATCCCTCGCATGCAGTATCTTCAACATCGATCATTACCTGAATGCTTTTTGATTGTGCGATTGTTGCCAATTCGATAAATGATTCTCTAGGTTCTGGCCAAATATACATATAGTTCACATTGCTAAGCGCAACCTCTACCAGCTCAGGTTGATAGCCTGTTTTTTCATTAGGCATCACTATAATTGCCTTTTCTCCAGTTGGGTCTAACAAAATAATAGTAGCAATAGTTGCTCCTGGTACAGTCTCAACACACTGCGTATCAACGTCATATTTTTCCATATCAGCCTTCACAATCTCTCCGTATTCATCCGTGCCAATATGTGACAACGTTCTGACAGAAAGTCCTAGTGTACTAGCAGCACAGGCAAAATTAGGCTGCGGTCCCCCTGGAAGATTTCCAATCAATTCACTCGCAACTTTTTCGTCATGGCCTGGAAATCGGTCTACCTTAAGCACTATGTCAATACATAATCCGCCTACTGAAACCACATCTACTGATGATACAGAGCCACTTGCAAATTTAGTCATTGCTTAGAAATCCTTGGTACAAACTGTCTGTGTAATTCCAAAGCTCGCTCAGATAAATCTACCGAAACTGTTGGAGGACCTAAGTTCTCCATTGTAATTGAAGCACTAATAGCAGCGCTAGCACCTGCATCAGATATGTCATGGTCTGGACACCAGCCTGCTAAGAAACCACCACAAAATGCGTTACCAGCACCGACAGTATTAATTATACGGTTTGCGTAAGAGGGTATCCTCCACACCTCATTATGGTCCGAC
>CAWWAV010000002.1:0-19865 GCA_963934935.1 uncultured Anaerolineales bacterium | reverse complement strand
ATCAGCCCTGTTGATAATGCATGATCTCACATTGTCTAACCCCGAATCACCATCCAAAGTACGAGTGTTATCTACAATCAGACTCTTTGCATTATGAATAGTAGCCATAGTAGGCTTCTCAGCTAATAATTCCTTAGAAACCTGTTCGAGTTCAGCAAAAAGTGTATCCAATACCGTTATTGACTTATTTTCAGCAATTAATTTATATGCCATCGCAGCACAATAACCAAAGGCGCTGCCACCTCTAGGGCGCATAGCTCTTACATCTTCTAATATATTGTCTACTGAACTATATTTAGGCAAATCCATAACTTACCTCGCTGTAGATTGACAATCAGGCATCTCACTACTGCGTGCTATGTTTGAAATAGTGCCTTGCAACAATAGGGAATGTATAGGATACAGTGCATACCAATATATGAAGCCGAATAATCCTTTGGGAGCAAAATATACAGTTTGAATTAAACGACTTGTAGTTGCACTTATTTCCTCTGTCTCAAATTGAAGCCAGCCATTGCCTGGCAGTTTCATTTCAGCTCTCAACCTTAATAACTTACCAGGCGATACGGATTCTACCCGCCAGAAATCAAGAGTATCTCCCACACGTAAATCTTCTGGATGTCTACGACCCCCTCTATAACCTACTCCACCTACTATACGGTCAATGTAACCTCTCAAGCGCCAAAGCCAATTCATATACGGCCACCCATTTACTCCACCCAGTCGGGTATATATATCATGAGTTTTAGTGGGTGTTGCATTTACTACCCGTTCCCAACGCTCTATGATCATACCGTCTTGGTGTTTCAGTACTGATTTTGACTGACCGCCAATAGTAGTGGACACAGAATCTGACCATGACGTCTCTATATTACCTAACTCTATATTATCTAGAGCAGCTGATACTGATTGCAGGTAATTTATCGGAGTAATTGTAGGAAATATTTCTCGTGCATGGTTGTTAGCAACTATAACCGTATTACGCAGCCCTTCTATCAAAGGACGAGCTATCGTAGAAGGCACTGGAGTTACAATGTGTACCCAGTAAGAAGACAGAGCAGGTGTAAGCACTGGGACGGGACACAATATTCTGAACAATCCGCGCATCTTCGCATATTGCGTCATCATCTCTCCATAAGTTAACACATCACTACCGCCAATATCTATCGTTTTGCCAGCACTATTCACATGCGTCAGAGCTGAAGTCAGGTACGAAATTACGTCAATAATAGAAATAGGCTGTACTAAAGTATAAACCCAGCTAGGACAGATCATGACAGGAACGCGCTCTGTAAGGTAACGAATAGTTTCGAAAGAGATGCTTCCCGCACCGACAATTACGGCAGCACGAAACTCTGTAACTGGAACGCCTGCCTCTCTAAGAGCATCGCCTGTTTCTTGCCTCGATCTCAAGTGTTTAGAAAGATTTGCGTTACGGTCACCTAAACCACCCAAATATATAATCCTGGAAATGCCCGCACTCTGTGCTGCTTGTCCAAAGTTGCGAGCAGCCACTAAATCCCTCTCCGCAAAATCAGCATTGCCGTTCATGCTATGAATTAAGTAATATGCCACATCTATATCTGACATCATGCCCGACAATGTTTGAGGCTTAAGTACATCTCCTTCTACTATGTCGACTTTGTGATGCCAATTTCTACCAATGACATCCCTACGGTCTCGTACTAAAACTCTCAAGTCATACCCAGAACGAAGTAGATTGGGAACTAGACGTCCTCCAACATAACCAGTTGCGCCAGTCACTAAAATTGATTTTGGTTTAGTCATTATTCAATTAATACCTATTGATATCCACTAGATTTCTCGCGAGTCATATGCCCAATGCAGTAGAGCTTGACGCTGCCTGGGTCTACAATCAAGATCCCTATGTTCGCAGTTTTTCCGTACTTGTCCTACATGTCTAGACATAAGACGCCAACGCCTGATTTGACGATCATCATCTGCACATCGCCGACCAAAGTAATACCGGCAGTACCATTGAAACCATCCACGTGGATCCTCATAATATATCCATCCCTTATCCTGCCAAACAGTCAAGGACTGTGAAGCGTCTACACCGAAGTAGTTCAATTGTGGGTCGCGTTTCTCTGGACACAAACGTGCCTTTTCAAACCAATCTGAAGGAAATTCGGCAATGCAGTCAGTCATATATTTACCTCCAAATATTCCCATCTCCAACATTAATTTTGGTGATAATTGAGGCAGAAACTCAGGATGAAAATTGGTACCGGATGGTTCTGTCAGATAGTATCTGTAATCTTTTTGCATTAAATCATTTACTACAACCTGTCGTTTTACCATATCCTTTAACCATGACAAATTTCTTGCCTACAGTTTACCTCACTTGTTACAAATTCTCACGAATTACAGGCACATCCAACATGCTTTCGCTGATTTTCCACAATCGCTCAGCATCTCCTATATGCTTTGCTCTATTCGACGTCTCTCTCGCTTTACAATCGAAAAAGTACTGACCAGTTAAACCTTCCGCCTCCTCAGAAAGGGATGCCCACACAAGAGTTTCGGCACCCTTTACATCGTTGCGCTGCATAGGAGTACTTAGAACCCAGCCAAGACGTGTAAGAAAATCATTGTTTCTACTAAAACCGGTACGCACCCAACCTGGATGTACTGCATTGACTGTAACTCGCGAGTTTCTACTTAAGTGTGCGAGATGACGCGTAAAGAGTACATTGGCAAGTTTCGATTGGGCGTATGCTCGCCACCCCCCAAGATATCTGTGATTACACAATTGCAAGTCATCCCAATATATTCGACCCAATTTATGGCTAACTGATGCAGTGTTGACTATTCTGGCCTGAGAACTTTTCAACAATAAATCATACAAAAGTGTAGTCAGTGCAAAATACGCATTGTGATTAAGTGCCCATGTACGTTCGTATCCTTCGCTAGTCATCTTATGCTGTTTAAACATTGCTCCAGCATTATTGACCAGCACATCAAGCCTGCCATATTGATTTCTGTACCGATCAGCTAAATCACGTACATCAGCCTGCAACATCAAATTACAGATTTCTCCCTGCACCATGCCTGATCCATTCATCTCAACCAATCTTGAAACTATGCGCGCAGTACGCTCTTCACTTCTACCTACCACAACAAGGTTTGCGCCTGTACTGACAACATGCTCTGCAAACCTTCTTCCAATACCACGAGTAGCACCTGTAACAAGAACAAACTTACCAGACATATCGCGCTGAGTGAACATTACTGTATACGCATCCTTAAATTAAACATAATTATAACTAACTTGTATTCTTATACTAATTACAACCAAATACTAAATCAAACAATCGCTCATGCTATCCTAGAAAATGGCTATTGCAACCGTTATTCTTCTAGCAAATGTGACCACTACATGCTATAATTATAACGCTTTGTGTAAATATTCACAAATAAACTATTCGACTTGTTGGACTTGTGTCAAGGAGACTCAGACATGACCTACGCAGAAAAACTATTAGTAGCAACAACACTTCTACTACTGACAGCTTGCAGCAGCGCACCAGAACCATTGAATATGACACTTGCAGCGACAGACATTGCCTACGATACAGACAACATAAGTGCTGTAGTAGGCCAAGCTGTAAACATAGAGTATGTTAACAATGGTGCATTGGAGCACAACTTTATAATAGACGAATTTGGTATAGACAATCTACTTCAGTCTGGCGAATCAAGCACGATATCCTTCACGCCCGAACAAGCCGGCACATATGAATATTACTGTAATGTAGCTGGCCACTTAGAAGCAGGCATGAAAGGTACAGTAACAGTGTCTGAATAATACAGACTGCTGCAATTTACACATACTAACTGAAGATCACGCTACTGCCTGACGCTATCATGACATTCATCAATCAACGTTCATATATTATTAGCGGAATATTAGTTCCGCTAATAATAGCTTTTACATTATTTCGTGACGGCATAAGTTTACTGGATATAATTTTAGTGTTAGGGTCAATTGCTGCATTTGCATCAATAAGACTGTTACTAAAACCAACTAGCAGCCCACTGACAACTACAGATTCTGTCAAGGCTGCACTAAATTCAGGTAAACCTACTCTGGTCGAATATCAGTCGGAATATTGACTAGCTTGCATAGCGTTAGAGCCTGTCGTGAACAGGCTAGAAAGTTCTATGTCTGGCAAACTAAACTTGATCAAGATAAACGTTAAAGACCCTGTAGCAGGTGTAATAGCAACACAACTGGCACTCGAAGTAACCCCTACTTTTATTTTTTTTGGTAGTAACGGAATCGAAAAATGGCGCAGTGTCGGACATCTGGATCCCAGACGTGTGCAGAAGAGTATGTTGACCTAACGACACATAATCATACTAGTTTAATTATGTGTCATCTATTACTTCACTAGCATCAGCAGTCATTTCGGAAATTTGTTCTTCTGAGAATCCGACTAGACGCTTAGCCGATGCATTTACAAGTCTAGTGCTTTCAGTCTCTTCAGGCCCAAGTCTAATCAAAGGTATATTTACTATTGAAGCCATATTCGATGATTCGTCGGATCCTGACGAATCATCAGCATATTTTGCTTTAAATTCCTCTAACGATTGCTTGGCTGCCTTATAAGCATTTTCGAAATCTTCGCCAGTTTGGTCCGCAAGCCAATGAGCCCATTTAATGCCAAACCGACCATGCACTATTTCATCTGCCATTTCATAGTCTTTCAACAGTGCGGACAGATCATCGCCTAATTGCTTAAACGCTTCACGATGCTGCGTTTGAGTATCAGTGCTATATTCACCTTCAGCTATCACATTAACCATCATAATTTTCTCTAAAACAGTTGGGCATCTGACCATTTCCTCATATCCAGGAGCATTTGCAGGCCATTGACCAATTGTGCCATCATACCTTTCGAGAACGTTCAACAACAATTCAACATGTCGTGCTTCATCCCAACACAAGCGAGCCGCCTCAACATAGAATTTCCATGGGAAACCACTAAATTCATAAACGTATCTTCCAAATATATCTAGAGCTTCAAGCTCACTAAAAACTAATTCATGGACGCAACGCTGCATTTCTTCTTTATGTCCCACAGGCCAATCAGGCATTTGTTGATCTGTGGAAAGATATTCAACAGCAGTGGGCCATACCGGCACAGGAAGAGCAATAGGTTCCTTGCCTACAAATTCTCCTGACACAAAGCTACTTGTGATATCATTCGGATCCCAAAGACCTTCTCTCAGTTCGGCTTCAAAATCTAATGTCTCACTCCAAGATATGTTACGTTCGGCCAACAATGATAGTCCGGTAGCTATATGTTTAGCTTCCTCTTGCAATATTAGTTTGAGCATACGAACTGTAGGTGTATCTACGTAAGGAGGACAGGCATCAAGATGCGAAACTAATGCCGCCTGCAATGCTGGTTTCACCACCCGAAATAATCCGGACAAAAACTTGTTTGGATCATCTAACTGCTCAAGATGCTTAAAGACTGATGTAGTTCTGGTACGTAAATGTACTACATCTCCCGCATTTGTCCTAAGTTCTAAGAGTCGCTCTTCAAGCATTTGAGCATGCATAGCTTCTTCGTAAATCATCTCAGCTAAACTAAGCTTCTCAGGAAACTCTGGAAATCTTGCGATCCACTGCCCCATCAAACGTGCTAATTCCACCTCTATCGAATAAAGACCTCCCAAACCCAAAGCATTTGATTTAACATCATGGATATGATCAAGATTTACTCTACGGTAATTCTTTGTAGTATTAGTCATATGGTTTGCACTCCAAAAAGTAAATTAAGGATTGATACGAAATAACGATAGGCAACTATTTGTTACACACATCAGTTATTCCAACACCAGACAGCAACATCGTCCAGTAGATATCATAATAGTTATACCGCGTATGGTATCTATCAGGTTAAGTTACCGAAGATACGCAAAATATTACTACTAGCTATATAAACAATTATACGACTGCTGTTTTAGTAGTGCAACTATCTGCTATTTTATGTATAGCAACAGTATTACTGACCTGATTTCCCACTACAATGAGCAATGTGTGATGCGTTATTTACATAGAAACTTGACCATCCACAACTCGTACTATATACTGACACATTCTACCTATAACGCTATACAATCACCATCTGTAGCATGTGACCATTCAGAGAATATTAGCAAATATTGTCAGTGTGAAAAAACTTTGGAGTGATGTGGTTAGCAACAATCAAACACTACAACAATTCTGTGTATCTGAAATGTCTCTAACAACTACTGCAATTTTAAACAAGTAAAACACGAGAGGAGAGGTTAGAAATGATAGAAATCCGCAGCACCTACCTGATAAAACTACAGAATATTCCAGGGGCACTAGATTCCTGGAAAATTAGCCGAGAAAAGGTATGGCCACTGCTTAATTGGAGCGGTAGATTGCAACAAATGCTTCATGGACATACACAGCAGAGTCTGTTTGTATGGTCATCTGAGTGGAACAATTTAGGAGAATGGGAAGCGTCTATGGCACGTACTAAGGACTCACCAGAATTTCAAGAATGGTATAGAGACATACAAGATAAATTTCTCGCATATGGAAGCGAAAGAGAAATATTTTCCGTGCTAGACCCTGTACAATCTCCTGATATTACTCCTGGCAAACTAGAAGTACGTAGCTCTTATGTGGTTCCTCTGTCAAAGGTGCGACTTGCTCAAGAACATATGCGTAAACGTTCCGATATAGAGGATTGGTCAGGACAATGTCTACAAATGTTGCATGGCAAAGCTGCCCAGACAATATTTGTATTGTCCACAACGCATGACTCATTAGCTGACTGGGAACTTGGTATCAAGCAGATGGCGAATAACAAATCCGGGGGACAAGCCCGTCAAGCTTGGTTTGACGAGTGGATCAACATTGTTGATTTTGGTGGTTCTAGAGAAATTTACCGGAACTTCTAATCGTATCCGAGTTATTCCTCTGAAATCTTTCAATAAGCTGGATTTATAGCCTAGCAGAACAAACGCCAAATTTATGCTATAAATCCAGTGTCCTGACAGGAAACCATGGATAGATTTTCGGCTGCATCAAGCTGGGTTTTATCCTGATTTCTTCACTGCATTCCTATGTTGCTCGGTTAGTTCCAAATCAACAGACATAGTCTGTACATCTATGACAACTCCATAATCTCTTTTGGCGCCTGCCAGGGATATGTATTCATTCCTCACATCATCTAACACACTTTGAGGATCGCGCAACAAAGGATTACCCCACCCCCCTCCTCCTCCAGAGAAATTAATCACTCTATCTCCAGCTTCAACTTTCTGATAATTCATACCTATGGTCAACTCTTTACTGGTTTCAGGCCAATAAATTGCATGTCCGTTTTCTCCATCACCACCTCCCGCCATTCCCCAAGGTTTTGTCTTGGTTTTCTTTGCCATGTTGAAAGCAGTAGATTCAACCAGATAGCGTACACCCCGCTTCGCTCCTAAGCCACCCCTGTTCTTACCCGACCCACCAGAATCTTGACGTAATTCATAAAACTCTATCATCATTGGTGCCTTGATTTCCATAATTTCTATAGGATTATTACGACATCCTGGCTCAGATGGATGCATAATTGAATTCTCACCGTCACCCTCAGCATGTGCACCAAATCCAACACCTTCATTACTACCTTCATGCCACAATTTTCCCGTATCAGGATGAACTCCGAGCCCACTAATACTAAATATGTCACCACCAGAACAAGCCGGCACTAAATCTACTCCAGCTTTCGATAGTGCTTTTAATATAATGTCTACAGCTAGAAGTGCTGGCCACATAGTAAAAGTTGGCGCAGGCTCAATAGCATGCATAACACATCCAGGAGGTGCGATAACCTTTAAAGGTCTAAAATTGCCATCATTTGCAGCAGTATCTGGAGTTGTCACTGCCTTAAATACCAATGCAGCAGTACCCATCGTCATGCCAATCGGAACATTTATCGGACCTTTAGTCTGTGGATCAGAACCAGTAAAGTCCACTATCATTTCAGTATCTGATATCGTAACAGTCACCTTAATCTTCACTAATGTATCTCTGTCAATTCCGTCATCATCTACCCAATCCTCAGCTGACCAAGTGCCTTTGGGAAGATCAGCAAGCTGCACTCTAGCAATCCGCTCACCATGATCCAATATATTTTCCACAGCTAGACTATATGTTTCCTGACCAAATTTATCGATTAGTTCCTCTACTCGCTTGCGACCGGTAATACAAGAAGAGATCTTGGCATTCATATCTCCGAGAGTGTTTTCTGGCATCCTAGAATTAAATCTAATAAGCTCCACTAAGTCTTGGTTTAATACACCACGCTTATGAATTTTCAGGCAAGGAATCAATAACCCCTCTTGATACACATCTGTTGTATCAGTGCAATATCCAGGGTCCTTTTGACCCAGGTCTTTCCAATGCTGCTTCACTGCACTGAAACCAACCAGTTTGTCATCATGAAAGATAGGTGCAGCAGCTGTAACATCTAATGTGTGCGCCGCACTCATATAGGGATAATTTAGCAAAATTATATCTTCAGGATGTATATTTTCATGTCCCAAGTATTGCACTATCTGTTTAAGTGCATAATCATTACCCCTAGTAAAAATAGCTAGTCCAGGTGCTTCAGCTAATAAACGACATTGATTATCATAAATACCAACACCAAAATCTTTAACTTCATAAATAATTGTACTGTATGCTGTGCGTATCAAATTTCTATTCATTTCTCGTGCTGCTGATAGTAAATAGTTTCGAATCACTTCAATTGTAATCGGGTCAATCCCATTCATTACATTACCTCGTGTTTATTGTGTCTAAATTGCATGCTCCACCACCAACTCTCCAAATTCACCTACTGTAACTAGATCATGTTCATGAACTACCGTGGTAGAAGTAGATTCCTCAATAATCGCAGGGCCTTCAAACTTGTCTTGGGATCTAAGAGCATTTCGGTCATATAACGTGTAGCTTATAGCATCATTAGCACCATATAAATAGACAGTCCTTTCACCTCGAATGGCACCTTCCGCCTCTCCGTTTCCTCTATTAATTGTTGGCAATTTTGGCACTGGTAATTCACCAATACCTTTTACTCTCAAAGTAACTATTTCGACAGGATGATCCATTTTATGACCATAGCTTTGTAGATGTACACTATTAAAAGTATCAGTTATTGCGGTTACGTTTTCTTCCTTCAAATCAGTCATGGATATTGGAATATTTACAGAATGTTCTTGACCCTCGTAACGCAAATCTGCATAATATTGCATTGTCTGAAGTTGCTTGTCAAAACCATCTTCAGACAATGCATTACTAGCTTTAGTCAATAGATTCGAGTAAATATCGATTATTGATCCTAAATCTGCGTTCTCTAAGTTCTGAAGATAGGTTTGTGAGAAATCATGGATTACATCTACGAACAACATACCAAGAGCAGAGAAGTTTGCAGCACCAGGTGGTATTATCAGTCTAGGGATACCTAATGACCTTGCTACTTGGGCAGCGATCAAACCTCCGCCTCCCCCATATGCGAATAGAGAAAAATCTTTCGGATGATATCCACGCTCAATAGATATTTCCCGCACAGCTGCCACAATTTTGGCTTCGCTGATTTGAATTATTCCTGTAGCCACTTCCTTAGGGTTCATATCCAATTTTGCAGCAAGTTTGTCAATTGCTTTTTCAACAGGAGATCTCTGCAGCACAATATCACCACCAAGAAAATTAGACTCTGCTATGTAGCCTGCTATCAAAGCAGCATCGGTTACTGTAGCCAATTCACCACCCTTGCCATAACACACGGGCCCTGGCACTGCACCTGCACTTTGTGGTCCTACTTGCATGAGTCCACCTTCATCTACCCAGGCAATGCTTCCACCTCCTGCACCAATTGTCTTGATATCTATAGTTGGAACCATCATTGGTAAAGTTCCAAAAACCTGCTGGTTTAACACATTCATGCTACCCTCTGCAATGAGAGATGCATCCAAACTCGTACCACCCATATCTATAGTTATCAGATTATTTACATCAATTAAGTCTCCAAATCTCCTGGCACCTATTACACCACCAGCTGGACCAGAAAGTATCAAATGTGCCGGCTGTTCCATAGCAGTATTCAAAGTCATAGCACCACCACCAGACCGAGTCAACAGAAAATTGCCGGTGAAGTTCTCACTCTTCAAAGATCGGTTCAAACCCTGCAGATATCTACGAGTTATAGGCTTGACGTACGCATCCATCACTGCAGTACTAGTTCTTTCATACTCCCTATATTCACGACTCAGTGCACTAGATAATGTAACCTCAATATTCGGACACTCGTCAAGAATTACTTCAGCCATCTTCTGTTCATGTTCTGGATACGAGTAACTATGCAAGAAGCAAATAGCCACAGACTCAATACCATGATCTCTGATTTGACTAGCAACATCCTTAGCATTGTCCTCATTAAATTGAATATGAATATTACCGTCAAAGGTCACTCTCTCCTCGACTTCAAACCTCAAGTACCTCGGTACAAGCGTTGGGGGTTTTTTGTACTTTAGGTCATACATTTCATCGCGGTCCAATCTTCCTAACTCATATACGTCTCGAAATCCCTTAGTTGTCACAATTCCTACTCTAGCTCCAGTCTGCGTTAAGAGAGCATTAATACCTAGTGTTGTACCGTGTATAAAATACTCAAATTCTTCAAATCGCAATCCGGTTTTGTGAAAACCACGCAAAACACCATCTGATGGATCATTCGGCGTAGTTTCGACCTTATAAAATTGAAGTGTATCGTTCTGATTGTTCATGACAATCACATCTGTAAAGGTTCCTCCTACATCAACTGAAATCCTCATTATCTCTCCTCACTCAATATCTGCCTTCTGCGGAAACGAACCCCATTGCACAAAGTCCTCAATTCGAACGCGTATTTTTGGCTTCTTCACAGTTGATTTTGGGATATTTGATGGGCACCCTAGACCCACGAACATTATAGGAGCCAGGTTGTCAGGTATATTAAGCAAAATGCGGACAGCATCTGGGCTGAAAGATGTCATAGGCCATGCACCCACACCTTGTGCGTGCGCTGCTAATAGCATATTCTCCACAGCTGTACCTACATCAATATATGATGTTTGATAAGTGCGGTCCATTACCTCATATGCAGCTAAATCCCAATCAATACAAACAACAATTAGAGCATTTGGCAACCCCGCCCCCATTCCAGGTGACACCATTTGAATTTTTCTGATGGTTTCCTTGTCATTCAGACAAATGTAACGATTGTATCTACGGTTTCGAGCCGCTGGTGCCCATCTTGCGGTATCCAAAATTTTCCATAGAACAGTTTCACTTACAGTCTCATTAGTGTAATTTCTGACAACCCGTCGTGACCGAATCATTTCAACGAATGCGTTGTTCATTTCTATCTGCCATCCCCGGTAATATTTCTTTGTTTGATCTCTTCGGCAATTGATTGACAACATTCAGCCAAGTAATTCATATATCTATCCGGATCCGAATCAATATATGAAGATTCGCTAGCAGTACGAGTAGACAAACTCCTTAAAAAGGAAGATAGTTGACCTGTAGATCGTGGCTCCCAAGCTCGAGCTAATCTTTCCGCACCTGTAATTAGTCTGTAGTGACCATAATCTGAAGATTCCCTGAGACAACCATGTGCACTAGTTATCAAAAAAGCTAGCAATTCTAGAGCATCTTCATGGGTAAGTGCCATATTAGATTCTTCCATTACTCTTATACTCCTTTATAAATGTACTTATAAGAACATTGAGTTATTGATATTTCCAGACTCATCGCAACTCACACATGACTCGAACAATGATATAAGATCAATACACTTGTGTATATGAAAAGTGCATTGATCGTGAAACAACCAATCGTTGCTATAGATGTCCTGGTTATTTTCTGATATACATCATGTATATCATCTCATTAACCTAAAATAATTTACCACATCAGCACTCTACTAGGATTATCTATAGTGATAACATCAAACTCTTCTCTTGTCACTCCACGGTCACGAAGCATTTGCGAAAATTTATTGAATACAACATCATATCCAGCTCCACCAAATGCATGCAAATCGGATCGATAACAACGATCGCTTGACAAAAGCAATTTCTCGATCCAGCCAAGCCGCAACAAATCTACTAGAGCATCTGCTCGTCGATCATCCGGATTCATGTGTTCTCGACCGATTGTATCAAACTGAATATAAGCACCCTTATTGAGCAATTCCAAGTGATAGCTTTGCTCCAAGTAAGTATCGCAATGTCCTATGATGACCTTGCTCAGGTCAGCTCCCTCTTCCTTAAGAATTTCCAGCTGTAGTAAACCGACTGGATATAAAGATGCATGCGTAGATAACGGAGCTCCTGTAGCCCGTTGTGCTTTAGCTGCAGCACGGAGAACACGTTCCTCTTGAGCGGTGGCATAATCAAGGTCAACGCCAATTTCGCCAATGATTCCAGCCTGGATTCCACTTCCTGCCACTCCATTAGTAAGCTCTTGAACAAACTGATCAGCTATGCTTTGAGTTGAATCACGATCAATAGTCTCTGGGTAAAAAGGTTGACGATACCAACCAGTGCTCATAATAATATGAAGGCCAGTTCTTTCAGATATCCTTCGCAATCCCTCTGGTTGTCTATTAAGATCCAGCGTTGTGCACTCTACTACAGCAGTACCCCCTGCTTGTTTTAGGCAATCTAGTTCATCGACTGCTAAATCCTCGTCATTGAGTATCTGATCACCTAGTCCAGAAGTGCGATAGAAATCGCATAGAATATGTTCGTGCATCAACGTACGCCCTAAATCCGCTGCCTTGATTGGACCTTGCACAGTACGTATCAAACCAGAGTTTCCCATTATTAATTCACATTATAAGTTCGAATACTATTTGGCCACTTGTGCACCAAATAGCAGTCTGAAAGATTTGGTGCCTATACCTAACTTCAGACAAAATACTAACCGATAGTCTCGTACATATGTGAAGAGACATACATCTTATGACATACCAGATAGATTAATGACTAGTGAATCGTATTATCTCAGCACCCTCCATAAGCACTCTTCGACATGCTATTTCCAATTGATCTAAATCCGTTTCAATCTGGGCAAATACATTAACTGGCTGCTTCATGTCTACAGTCAATCCTCTCGAAATAAAAATTCCATAAGAAATATAGATTTCATCTGGAACTAACACAACATCGTCCTTTACAAGGAATGAAATTGTGCCTGGAGGTATGCCAGCAACACGCTGATTTTCCGGTTCTACCGTAAGATCTGGTGGTAGGGTAACAAGTGCCTGCCCTGATACAATGCTATTGTAAAACTTGTACTCGAAGGGTAGACGCTGCTTAATCACTTGGCATGTCTTAGGAGCCTCTTCTTCAAAAAGACGCGCTACAAAGACACCACCTTTTTCAAACTCTATGTTTATAGAACTCATCACATTTCTCCTCTTATTTCCATACCATGTTTTTATTAGTAAACTAGGATATTGACATTTTCATCCAAGGTGCTGAATTATGAAAGTCTGCTACAGCAGTACCGGGAGGTACAATCTCATCACATTTCTCCTGTAATGTGCTACTTAGATCCATGTCCATAACGGGGAGAAGATGTTCAAGTTGTTCTACATTACGGGGACCAATCACCGGAGATGTGATTCCTGGCTGATCTTTTACCCATAGGACTGACAATTGCGCTGGGGAAATACTGTGTTCATTAGCCAGATCAACAAATTTCTGGCCTACTTCTATACCTTTCCGGGTAATCCTGTCAGAATATATCCCGCCCCGCAATGCAGCACGAGAATCGTCTGGGAATTTATCAGCATCTTGGTATCTTCCAGCAAGAACCCCCATAGCCATAGGAGACCATGGGATAATGCCAACACCATACTTCTGACACATGGGAACCACCTCATTTTCGATACGCCTGTCCAGCAAATTATAGGGTGGCTGCTCTGTCACATAACGCGCATACGTTTTTGATTCACTAACCATAATGGCTTCCATAATCTGCCAAGCAGGGTGTACTGAGCATCCAATATATCTCACTTTTCCTTGCTGTACCAACGAAGTTAGAGCACCTAGGGTTTCGTCAATCGGCACAGTAACAGAAGGTCGATGAACTTGGTACAAATCGATATAATCTGTTTGGAGTCGCTGGAGAGAATCATTACAAGCATTAATTATATGCAAACGTGTGTTACCATGATCATTAGGGCCAGCACCCATTGGATAATGAACTTTTGTCGTGATTATTGCTTGGTTACGAAGTTTATTCTTCTTGAATATCCTTCCTACCATCCTTTCACATTCACCGTCCGCATAATTATTTCCACTATCAAACATATTTATACCTGCATCCATCGCCGTATCAATCATTCTGGTTGCTTCTTCTTCCGTAGTAGGATCAGCGAAATTTGCAGTCCCCATACAAATTGGAGACACTTTCACTCCCGTTCTTCCCAGATACCTATATTCCATATCTAAAATCTCACTTATTGTTTAGTTTCTTCTTGGTACTATTTGTACGTCCCAATACTAAAAAACCTACCATATTAAAGAAAAGACCCTCATAAAATTACCGCCGAGAATTTTATGAATTGCTTGATTATCATATCCACGTTCTACAAGCCCTTTCGTTATGTTGGGAAGCTGTGACACATCTTCTATATTGCTAACTCGTATATCACCAATGCCGTCGAAATCCATGCCCAGACCTACTCCATCTTCACCCATTATGGAAATCATATGATCTAGATGATCCAATAGTATGTCTATTTCACTATGTTCTGGATTATCCCCAAGAAATGGTGGCACAGCTGTAACTCCTACAACACCTCCTACCTTAGCAATGTTTTCGAGTTGATGATCAGTTAAATTGCGAGGATGCTCCCACAAGGCATGACAGTTAGCATGAGTGACTACTACCGGACTCTCACTGACATCTAATACATCTTCTACGCATTGCGGAGTCAAATGTGCCATGTCAAGAACGATACCTAGATTATTGCATTCTCTAACTAAATCTACACCAAAGTTTGTGAGACCTCCTCCAGTTCTCAATTCACCCACACCGTCAGCTGCTTCATTTCTACGATTCCAAGTCAAGCCTAACACACGTAACCCTAAACGGTAAGAAGTACGCAAAACTCCAAGATCTCCTTCCAAACCCTCAGCGCCCTCCATACTCAATACCAATGCAATTTTTCCAGACTGTTTAGCTAAAAGAATGTCCTCGGTATTAGTGGCCTGCATTGCCAACTCCGCATAAGCATCGATTTCCTCATGAAACACATCAATAAACTGAAATGTTTGTAGTGAACCCGAACCTGGCCGTTCAGTATTCACAAACGTAGCCATTAGTTCGGCAGTTAGTCCACCAGCTATCGCGCGCGGTAAATCAAACTGACCTAGCTTAGAGTGGTCACCCAACCTGCGTTGACCCTCAAACACTCGACCAAGAGTATCACAATGCGTGTCAACCACAATCGATGATTTATGTAACGACATGTAATCTACTATTTTATTACTTGCCATCATAATCAACCTGGATTCGGAAATGCATGTTTGCTTTGAGACAAATTTAATCTCACAAGCGACTCTATCATCATCACGGAAGCTAGTATCGGGCTTATTACAGGATATCCTAATTGATCTTGTAGATAGTTAATTACGTCAAGTCCTCCATACCCTATGATAACGTCAGCGCCATCATCTTCTATAGCTCTCCTTGCCTGTTCAAGCATAGCATTCGGAAGCGCATCTTTTTGGGCAGCAAATTGTAGTGGTCGAGCTACAACATGACGAACTGATGCCAATTTAGAACCGAAACCATATTTATGCACCAAATCAACTATCAAATCTCCCCAGCCCAAACCTGTGTGTTCTCCACCTTTTACGAAAGAGAATCGCCTACCAATGATGGAAGCATAATGCATAGACGCTTCTGCCTGACCAACTATAGGTATTGTCAGCAACTCCTTTGCCGCCGCAACACCTGGTTCATCCAAACATCCCATTACCACTCCATCATAACCAGCTTCTGCTCCTTTTACTGCTTCTAATGTCTGTAAATTCGCAACCAGTTCAGTGTGATACTGACTTTTAATTTCAGTTATAGGTGCAGTTGGCAAATCCACCTGGGTGATTTCGACATCAGGTTGTTCAATAGAAGCAAGCAATTCTTCATGCACCTTGCCCCAATTCTTTATACCATCAGCCACAGGTAAAATTTTGTATATTCTTATTGTTTTTCCCACAACATATTATCCTATTTCAAACCATCTACTATCAGACATCCACAAATCCCATACCTGATCTAAAACTCCCGTCACCACTCATCTCTTTACCATCCAATATGACGGTCGGTGCAGAAAGCATTATATCCATATGGTATGGACTAAGACCTACCGTGCCTCCAAAACTTGGGTCCTGATATCCGAAACCAAAATCAATGGCAGTCAGTTTTCTTTCATCTTCAATCATATTTCCGGAAATTCCAGCTTGAGGATTAAGTCCAATGCTAAAATGACATAATTTGTAAATCGTATCGTCATTCGTGCTTTCTAGCCATGAGCGCATGGTATCGGCTTCACCACCTCCATCCACAGAGGTGATAATACCATTTGTCATTGTGAAAGTATAAGGCTGATGCACAACACCGTTCACACTATCACTAGCATCAATCACGATCCTGCCGTTAATAGTCTCTTCTACAGGCGCGATGGACACTTGGGCACCAGGATAAAAATCCACTTCCCCCTCTTCAGTAATGGCTCCATCTCCTTTGACGCACGTACGGGGTGCAAGTTCGAAGGTGACATCTGTACCTTCTGGGGAAGTAACCTGACATACTTTTGTTGCATTCCACAATTTTTCCACTATATCAGCATTTTTTAGCATTCCATGAAAATCTACGTCGAGTAATGCTCGTATAACATAATCTTCAATCCCTTCGACCCCAGTCGACAGCAATTGGGTACCTTTACTCCTAGCCTCGATGGTAGCTGGAGCACGCACTATGCCCCCGCATAGACTAAGTATCTTTTTGCTAGCAAGAATTGCCTCTGAAAGTATAGGTCCAGGCAAACTTGCAGTATGCTCCGGGTATCGCTTCTTGATGATTAATTGTGCATCTGCACCATATCTGATTGCGGCAGCGAGAAATGATTCCGCTAATACTATATTGTTCGATGTATCAGCTATGATTAAGACTGGATCATCCTTCTCCGGCTGCACCAAAAGCCTAATGGTTGCGTCTGCAAATTCATCCCAATTTAAGTTGTTATGCATAACTTCCTCCCTTTGTAAAATTTCATGACTATAATAGTATTTGAACTTACATAATACAACGAACTAATTGACTTATTCATTATGCTTCACTTTTGATACAAAAAACTAAACTTGATCTACTCACACACAAACAATTACTGCAAGACTCTATAAGTGATAGAAACCATTGAACACTCCACCCTTTTCTGTGATGCAATAAACTTAAGCAAACTCATAAGTTTATTGCACTAGGATCTAGCCAGTCTCTTAATACTTCTCCAAGCAAATTAAATCCCAGTACAACGAGAAACAATGCTAGTCCAGGAAATGTAGTTACCCACCATTGTACAAGTAAGTAATCTCGCCCTTCAGCAACCATCCTACCCCATTCTGGTGTTGGAGGTAAAGCTCCCAACCCAAGAAAACTTAGGCCCGCAGTGGTGAGTGCCACAAATCCAACATCTAAGGTAATACGAACCACCACAGGATCAAAGCTGTTCCTTAAAACATGAGAGACGAGTATCTGTAGAGTTGGCACTCCTGTAGCACGAGCTGCAGTTACATACTCCTCATTTTTGACGGACAACACCTGACCACGTATTAGACGAGCATATGATGGCCACCACGAAAAACCTACCGCGAACATCGTCTGTATCAAACCTCGTCCCAGAACAGCATTGATTGTAAGTGCAAGCACTAAACTAGGAAATGCCAAAATAATGTCGGTCAGACGCATAAAAACATCATCATACCAGCCCCCGAAATACCCAGCAGTTGATCCCACAAGATACCCAATACTAGTAGCTATAGACAACACCACTACTACAACCATCAAAGTGGTTCTAGCTCCATATACTACTCTGGCAAAAATATCTATACCAACCGAATCTGTGCCAAACCAATGTTCACTAGAAGGTGGCAGAAATCGATCGCCCAAATTAAGTTTGGTAGGATGGTAATCTGTGAATGCCCCCGGTACCAATGCAAAAGTAATAAAAACAATTGCTATAATAATCCCTAGAATAGACACAGGATTATGCCGCAGTGCCCGAAAAAACCTACTGCGACGGAAATTACTTATAAACCGTGAAATAAACATGTGCTATTTGTACACAATTCGTGGATCTAATAACGGATACACAATATCAACAAGAAGGTTCACGAACATAAATGTGAACGTCGCCGCTAGAGTAACGCCCATGACCACCGGGATGTCTAGTCTAAACAATCCGACCCAAGCATATGTGCCAATTCCTCCCCAAGAAAAAATGTTCTCCACTAATATTGCTCCTCCTAAAAGAAACCCGATTTGTAATCCAATAGTAGTAGATGTCGGTAATAGAGCATTTCTTAGTCCATGTTTCAAAAGCACTGCTCTATTAGTGAGGCCTTTGGCTCTAGCCGTCCGTATATAATCTGTTCGCATAACACTCAACATCGACGCATGTGTAATCCTAGCAATGGAGGCTACGCGTCCAATAGAAAGTGTAAGTGCCGGCATAATAAGATGTTTCATAGCATTCCAAAAAGTTTCCCACTCACCAGCTAACATAGCATCAATCGTATACATATTTGTTACACTAGGTGGCGCACTAAATTGAGTGGATAGTCGCCCTGATAATGGCAAAATGTCCAACTTTCCTGCAAAAACCAATTGAAATATCAAGCCTGTCCAAAATACAGGCATTCCCACGCCAAGAAAAGAAAAGAACATAACAATAGAGTTGACTACTGGAGATTTTCCAGTTCCAGTGATTACACCCAACGGCGTACCGATCAACACTGCTATCATTATCGCAAACGCCGTTAACTCAAGAGTTGCTGGATAAAACTTACCTAACTCTTTTAGCACTTCTTGCCTAGATGTCAATGATTCTCCCAGATCCAAGCGCGCTAATCTTCCCAAGTATCGAAAATATTGCACAGGAAGCGGTTTATCCAACCCAAGCCTTTCTGAAACCTCTTGGATTTGTTCTGGGGTGGAAAACTGCCCGGCTGCCATTCTAGCCGGGTCTCCTGGCAAGACATTTGCCAAGAAGAATGTCATCATAGTAACACCTATGATGACAGGTATAGTAAGTATAAGTCTGCGTATTATGTATCTAAACAAATCACTACCCTAGCCAATTTTAAAGGATTCATATTATCAGAAATATTGTATATAAGATCAAATCACATGCACTAATAACAATTCGTATTTGGTGCGTTTACTATTATAAGTTCAATACTTTCCGGTACACAGACATTTCACAAATCGCAACCCATATTCTATGTAACATTGCCTGATACGAGATGAATGTACTATAAAGGTGCAGCAGATATGAGTTGTGCAGCGTTTTCTACGTAATTATGTATATATGTTGAACTGCTAGAAGGATATTGTTGATTTCCTAACGAACCGGAAATTTCACAATATCCTTCTAGACTTTTATTCTAAATCTACGGCTTACCCGTAAGCGAAATATCATAGATATTTTGCGTACGAGAATGGGCAGAATTCCATCTATATCCCT
>CAWWAV010000001.1:0-36177 GCA_963934935.1 uncultured Anaerolineales bacterium | reverse complement strand
ACTTACCAATTCAGGATATTACATTTGGGCTGGATTGCCTATGGCAATATTCAACAATCTTTCAGATCGAACCACCATTAATCTTGGTAGATTAGCAACTCTTATATTAGGTCTTATAGCGACTACCTTGACCTATAGCACTGCACGAAACCTATTTCCGAAAAACCACTTAATACACATCGGTGCAGCAAGTATTATGGCCCTTAATCACCAACAAGGAGACATAACTTCCGGGCTTAATACAGATGCAGGCGCCACGTTTGCAATTAGCCTTCTGTTCTGGACTTTATCAGGGTTTAGTATGAATAATATAAAGTTTGGATCTGTTTTTAGAATCCTAGCATCATTGTCAATATGCTTTTTGACCAAATCAACTGCCTATATAGGTATACCCATAACTGCACTATGGCTATGGGCAAATTTGCCTACTAAGCCACGTAAGTGGACTCTGATTTTAACTGCTTTTAGTTCAGTCACATTTGTTGCTTTACTATTACCAGTCAGTTTCGATATACCTGCTTACTGGTTCAAGAATGAGCCTGCAACGAAAGATGAACCGGTGCAATTCGTGCCTGCTGCTGTTGAATGGAATGGTGGTCAAGTAGGAAAAAATGCACTTCTAGTTGATATAACCCAGAATCCTCATGGCATTGTTCAACATCTAACAGAAGAACATGTGATCGAATTACGAGGACAAACAATAACTGTTGGTGGATGGGTGAAACTCCCAATCGGCGGAGAAATTGGATTCCCAAACTTTGCCACAAGTAACGGTGGATATACAGCAAGTACTATTGGAAATGGAGTATGGCAGTTTCGATCTATTGTTACAGAAGTTCCTGAAGAAGCCACTTACCTTGCAATATTACTACCTGCAGCTGAGAATGCCACAACTGTTCTCTACGATGGCTTAGTTCTCGCAAAAGGTCAATATCCAGAAGATATGCCTCCAGGATTCTCATCCGAAACATCTTCATATACTAATTGGGGCAATTATGGAAGTTTCACCAACATGATTAATAATAGTTCTATTGAAGCTGTTTGGCCAAGGATAGGTTGGAAACATATATTTGGCTTTTCACCTAATAGAGCATTGTGGTCATTTTATTCTTGGGAACGGACACATTCGGCATGGTTGCGCGATTTGCCTGGATGGTTGTTCGCAATGTACTGGTCCGGTTTCGGAGGTACACAACCCGGACTAAGTCGCTGGCAGCTATACCCCTTACTCCTGATTACCCTGGTAGCCGCAACTGGATTATCTAAAGAAATATGGCGTGCTAAGCTAGCCCAAATAGCAGGATCGGAATCAAGCAGAATAAAGCTAAATTTAATAGGTCTCCTAACAGCTAGCACAATGCTTATATTGATAATGGTACTACTAAGAACAGATATATATCCGCACAGACCAATAATGCTAATTTTTTCTGGAACCCGCTATGGCTTACCTGCAATGCTGCCCATATGCATTCTTTTCACGATAGGATGGATGCAATTGTTACCTAGCAGATTACATAAAATCAGCATAGCTGCATTGGTGCTAATCTTATTTCTTGTAAGCACCTTTATTTTATTAAAAGTGCAGTTGCCCTACTACAATTGCACAATTGACCCACCAATCAGGTGTCTATATCCCTAAAACACAATTATCTGAGTTGTATCAAATCTTCACTAGCAACACCCTCAATCCACAATTCATGCCAAAGAACAAAATTTAGCAGATACCACACTAGATCATCTTGTCTGTATATCAATTTTGATACAGCTGACCAGCGAAAATAATCAGTCCTTTTACAAAAGTCGCGCAGTTTTTGTTCCGCAATCCTTCCTAGAGCATCAGAAAACCACTGAGTAATAGGTACACGAAATCCCTGTTTTTTTCTATTAATAATGTGATCGGGTATTAAGCCTTGAACGCCCTGTTTCAAAAGATGTTTGGTACGCAGTCCTGGCATCTTCTGTGACTGCGATATACTCATGACCAATTGCACAAACTCATGATCAAGAAAAGGGACACGAGCCTCCACTGACGTCGCCATGGACATTTTATCTACACGCATTAACAATAACTCCGGTAGTCGCATATGCAAATCCAAATAACTCATCCATTTCAGATAATCAGGATTAGGACAACGAGCATCAAAGTTGTTCCTATATTTCTGAACAATCTCATGCGAACTGAGATCACCTATACGCCTTAGAGTTTCATCTGTGAGTATTTCTCGCTTACTATCCTCACCAAATGCAATTGCGCCTCCCCAGAACAACTCTTCTCCTGCCACACCGCGTCGTAGATACTCCATACGTAAATCATTCATCATCGGCCTAGATAACTGCAACGTCATTTGTCTTACCCAGCTAGGTAAAGCACCAAAAGCCTGCCATGGTCCTTGATTTAGGCGTAATACTGCCTGCCAATGCCAATATCCACCAAATAATTCATCAGCACCTTCACCTACTTGTACTACCGAAGTACCGTTGTCCTTAGCCAATTTACACACATAATATAAGGGCACACAAACAGGATCAGCAATTGGCTCGTCTTGATGATAAATTAAGTCAGGTAAAAATCTTATTAAATCTTCTCGTCCGATAAGGGTTTCATGATGTTCAGCACCAAATCTATTAGCTACTTGTCTAGCATATCCAATCTCATTATAGTCACTGACATCATCTCCCTGATATCCAATCGAAAATGTCTGCACTGGTCTATCCATTTCTGCAGCCATTAAGGACACATTAGTGCTAGAATCCATACCCCCCGACAATAGCGCACCAAAAGGAACATCCGAAACCATTCTTAACCTAACACTTTCTCGCAATGCATCAACAACTCTATCCGCTTGATCGGCATCACTATAGCTAGTATCACCATTGCTACCTTCAAAAACATCCCAATACTCTTCAACATGAATCTGACCATCAGAATTAATGATAGCTCGATGAGCGGATGGTAACTTGAATATATCTTTGAATAAAGTTTGAGGGGCTGGCGTAGTTAGAAAAGTAAGATAATGATACAGAGCCTCATCATTGACAGCTCTTTTCAACTGTGGATGTATCAACAGGCATTTAATCTCCGATGCAAAAAGAAAAGCATCAGGAGTGTAAGCATAATAAACAGGTTTTATGCCAAGTCTATCTCTGGCCAAAAAAAGACGTTGCTTTGATTGATCCCAAAGCGCAAAAGCGAACATCCCTCGCATATACCGAACACAATCAACCCCGTGTTCTTCGTATAAATGCGCAATTATTTCTGTATCAGTGTTAGAATGAAAACTATGGCCTCTATCCTGAAGATAGCTGCGCATCTCAGCATAGTTGTAGGTCTCACCATTGTATACCACCCAGATGTTACCATCTTCATTAGTAAAAGGTTGTCGCCCAGATTCTGATGGATCAATAATTGACAAGCGCCTATTAGCTAAACCAATATCTGCATTTGGTGAGACATATGTTCCAGCGTCATCAGGTCCGCGATGAGAAATCAAATCGCTCATCTGCTGTAGCATATCTCTAGAGATTGGCTTTTGTCCTGGCAATTTTAACAACCCACAGATGCCACACATATCTAAACTATCTCAGCTTTTGATGCACAATTCTGATAAACCTTCAGCCAATTATCTGCAATCCTATCCCATCCAAAATGTTTAAGTACATACTCTCGACCGTAATCAGCACGACTCTCAACATCAATAGGATGATCCAAAATCCTAATGATTTCATTTTTTAGGCCTTCAACATCCCCATAATTCACGATTGAGCCAAGATTGTTTTGTCTTACAAAATCTGCCAAACCACAGCGATCTGTAGCAATGATAGGAGTGCCACACGCAAGCGATTCCAGCAAAGTTATTGCAAACATTTCATATGCTGATGGAAGAACATATACACTGGCAGCTTGGTATGCTTGCAATTTATCATCACCATCCAAATAGCCTGTAAAGCGTACTTGATTTTCAATACCTAATTCCTGCACCTGATTTTTCACTTCTTGCAGATATCCATCATCAGGTCCAACAATAACCAAAAATGCGTCAGGATTTGCACTTCGCAACAAATTGAAACTGGAAACCAAGAAATCAACTCCTTTGATTTTGTTCACACGTGCCAAAAACAGTATGATGGGGACTCCTTCAGGTATGTCAAAACGAGCTCGAAATCCGGTAAAAGATGGTAAAGATTGATATTGATCAAGATCTACACCATTTGGCAATATTGCAATCCTTTGTTGGTCAACACCCAAGTCAATAAACTGTTCCCGCTCTAATTCGTTTAGCGCATGCAATCTGGCAGCATTACTTAGTATACGTGCGCCAAAATTACGGTCATAAATTACCTTCAAAGTGTTGCGACCCATAATGCGCGGCAAGCCTCCCTGAGCTGTAAGCACAAACGGCACACCTGTTCTTACCATATAGCGTAAAGCTACTGCATTCTGAAAGGAACGAAATTCGTGCAAATGTACAACATCAGCATCCTGCAATGATTCCTGCAGCTTGCTCCCAAAACCCAAAGGTAAAAAAGCACGCCTCCACGCTAAACGATTGCTGAGATTTCGCACTCTATGTATTTCTACTCCATCTACCACTACTGATGCAGGTGTAGAACGAGAATGCTCGTCAAGGGCATCAGTAGTATATACAACAACACTTTGACCTTTGCGTACTAGCGCACGAGCTAGTTCCCAAGCAGCTCGACAAGTACCGCCATAGGCCCAAGCTGGATAAAAATATGGAATAATATGCACTATTTTCATAACAAACTATGTATCATATGATCGCGAAATCTCATCTAGTATTTCACTCTCCACACTTGAGCACCATCAAAGTTTGCAGCTAAATCCAAGTAACTTGCGTCTTCAAACGAAGTGACTTGCGGTAACTTATCGGGCTCCTTCCAGCGCAATTGTGTTTGATCAATGTTAGAAACATTCAGCCACTGTGGAACCACAATGTAGTCAATCTCATGTCTACTAATCAAATCATAGGCCTCATCAGACACAGGGTCAAGAAAAGCCACTGCCATATTTTTCTGCAAATTTCGCAAATCTTCTGATCCTATATAAAATAACTGGTCACGAATATAAACAGATGTGCGCTCAGATATTACTGTTGCCCATTGACCTTCATAACGCCCAGGATAGTTTAACACCTTAGAGTCTGATGGGGAATTATCGCTCAACCACTTATAAGCACTGACATCAGCGGAAGTTGCCACCGCACCAGTGATTTGCGGCACATATGCCCTTGTCCAGGATACAACAGATTTGCTCATAATTAATGCAAGTCCAGTTAACAACAACATAATTGAGAGAGAACCAGTAAGCCACTCTTTCCAAACTTTCTTGCCTGCGATCCAATCACCTAGCGGCTCTAAACCACGTGCTGCCAACAAAGCAAGAGGAATTATAGTAGCGTGCCAGGCCATGCCAAAAGGATAGAAAATCTGCATCGGGTCAATCAATGTACGACGAGACAGTGCATCCAAATTACCTAAACTCGATATTTCTACAATGGGAACAAGCCATGATATGGACCATATGTCTAACCAATGACGACTGCGTACTGACCACCAAATACCAATTAATGCAAAAAGTGGTATCACTCCACCATTGACAGTTAACACCCACAAAAGATGGTGCAACTGCGGTGACTGACGTTCATGCACGCTGATTTGCCCTAACATAGAAAAAGTACTTAATAGCCAAGGCGCGCTAATGACTACTCCAAGCACCGGCACAAGAATCATTATTCGCACATATTCCTTGATACTCAACTTAGGTCTTACAAAGACAACAGTAATATAGAAACAGAAATAAGCCAGAACTAAATGTATGATGCTATCAGGATGCCCAAGAAGTACAGCAGATAAGCATCCACCCGCAATCACTAAATCAAAACCTGATTTATTTCTTATAACCTTATCGAGTATCCAAAGAAACGTGGCAGTCAACCAAAGCCCAAGCAGATTAGTATAAGCAGCATCCATCAGAGTTGTATAGAGAGACAATCCTATTGCAGATGCAACTCCAGCCCACCAACCAGTTTTACGGCCACCCATGAGCATTCCTAAGTAACCAATAGATGCTATCACACCCACGCTAAGCAAATGTGAAAAACCCAGCATTACTTCATGTATTCCAGCAGCTGTGATATCAGCTAATTGAGCACCTATTAGGAAAAATGCGGGCGAGTAATACCAACCAATTTCAGGATAAAAGGGTGCCAAACTGGTGATAGAACCACTGGCTCGCACACTAGCAATCAATAATCCAAAACCTTGCGCGTCAGTATCAAATGGAACTGGAATAACAAATGCCGGCCCAAGATAAACTAAGCCTACAAGAGCCAACAATAACCATTGCCAACTGACTAATCTATTCGTCCAAGATTTAATATTACTTATTTGGTGCCGAGCAAGAAACAACAATACTATATCCAATCCTATAGTTATACCCAATTGCAAATAGTATGAATAACCGACCACACTGGCAACTGTAGAAAACAGTACAACTACCAGTGACAAACCAATTCCAATACAAGGGACTAGATGATAACCCCTCTCTTTTAGAGACAAGTGAATCAATATACCCGGTGTTACAAAAATAACACAGGACGCAAACATAACACTGAGAACAGACATTATCGTGCGATTATAGCACTCTGTTACAATTGACAACCAAGCAGCTTATATATACGATTAGATCATGCTTATAGTAGATGCACACGAAGACATAGCGTACAATGCTCTGAGATATAACAGAGACTATTCTACCTCGGCACTCAATATACGAAGTGCTGAAAGCAATAGTCCAAATATGCATGCAAACGGTTTGGCATGTCTTGGTCATGATGAGTGGCTATCAGGCCACGTAGGAATAATATTTGCCACTCTATTTTCCCCTCCTTATAGTCACTACTCAGGCGACTCTGAAAAAATGTATTATCAAAACTCCGATCAGGCTCATAAACTAGCTCACAATCAACTAGAGTACTACCTACATATGGAAGAAAAAGACGACTTCCAAATCATTCGCAATCTCTCAGAACTAGAGTTTGTTATCACTAGTTGGGATGAAACTAATAATAGAAAGCCTGTAATCGGTCTGGTCTTACTAATGGAAGGAGCAGATCCAATAAGATCACCAGGAGAAGTAGAGTATTGGCACAAAAATGGCGTGCGTATAATAGGACCAGCTTGGGCAGGAACAAATTACTGTGGAGGCACTGGTGATCCAGGACCATTGACTAATTTAGGTGAAGAATTGTTAGAAAATATGGCAGATCTCCAAATGATTCTTGACGTAAGTCACATGTCTGAACGTAGTTTTGATCAAGCTATTGAAAACTATGATGGAGTTGTAATAGCATCTCATGCAAACCCACGATTTGCTGCAAACCTAAGCACACCAGAACGTTTACTAACTGATTTACAAATCCGCAAACTTGTAGAAAGGGACGGTGTCATAGGAGTGGTCCCATACAACAAATTCCTGAAGACTGGTTGGAATAAAAGCGATGACAAAAAAACCGTGCCTATCAGAAGATTAGCGGAAATGATTGACTATATATGCCAACTGACTGGATCCTGTCAACATGTTGGTATAGGTTCTGATTTTGATGGCGGTTTTGGTGCTGAATCAATACCATTTCCGATGAACACTATAGCAGATTTAGTATTGATTGGTGATGAAATTGCAACACTTGGATACAATAGACAAGAGGTGACAAGCTTTATGTCCGAGAACTGGTTGCAAGTTCTCAGATGTGGAATACCAACATGAACCGAAAACCAGTTGCAATTGCTGAACTTAGTCAATTTGCGCGCATAAGTGTAGCAACAGTAGTGTTCGGATTTACCATTTTCCTAATAGGAATGTTTCCGGTAATAATTAATCTAGATCTAAATCCTGGGGTTGGAATACTTCAATTAGTAGTCATCCTATTTGGTATCGGTATGATGACTATAGGTGGATATGCATATGCATATGAAACTAGGCATAGGTCAATGCCGCGACGTCTCCGCGAGGAAATCGGGCTAAGACTTATGGCGACAGGATATGTGATCTGTGCCGTATCTGGTCTTGCAGATGTATTAGGAATAGGCAGTCACAATATACCAAGCGGACTACCCTACTTTGGACTTTGGCAATCAGTAGGTCTTATATCGGGATTAGTTTTTATTGCAATTGGCGTATTGCTCTACGCACAACGATACAGCCCAAACATTGAAGAACAGCAACCTACAGTCGTTGACCCTGTCAACTCAGAATGATAGAATCATACATACCCGGGCCGCTAGCTCAATTGGCAGAGCAGGGGCCTTTTAAGCCCTTGGTTACAGGTTCGAGTCCTGTGCGGCTCACTCCCGGAGTAACAATACTAAATACTTTGCACTCAATGATCAAAACAGTGCCTTACTCGCAATCAGTTATTTTTGAATAAATAGCAATAGTGCATAACAACAAATTACTGGTTGTCGGTGGAGCTTCATCTGACATCCTGCACCTCCAAGATGATACTGCCCAATGTGCAGGAGGAGCTGGAATGTATACTGCTGTCGCAGCAACTCATTGCGGTGCAGATGCAACGTTATTTGGTCCACGTCCAAACGCATATCCCGAACACTTAACTATAGTTGATGATTATTTATCCGATTGGATTGGTCCAGTTGTCCCTGCAGACCAACTTCCAGAATTTGAAATTTCATATCGAAATAATAAAACCGAATATCTAACTATGTCTCTCAACTCCGAAGACAATCTTTCATCTGAAATGTTGCCTAGAGACATGTCAAATTTTTCTATAGTACACGTGACCCCATTAGGCAACGCAGTAAATCAATTGTCCTTTATTAGGGCCTGCCGAGAGAAAGGTGTCAAGCGTATTTCCGCTGGCACAGGTTTGTTTAATGCAAAGGAACAAACACAAGCAGTCAAAGATGTGATTAAACATAGCGATTATTTTTTCATGAATTCATATGAGGCTGAATACATTTTTGGCTCTATAAAGTCTGCCACAACACAAATTGGGAAAGTGCTTTATATCACTTTAGGCGCAGATGGTGCTTGCATCATTCAAGGCTCTCATGCCACATTTATTCCTACCAATTCAACTACAGAGATAGATCCAACAGGTGCAGGTGACACTTTTTGCGGAGCCACTCTAGCTTACTTGCTTCAAAACAAACATCCTATCATGGCAGCACGACAAGCAGTTGTCACATCGACCGCTATGATCAAAGATATCGGCCCCAAAGCACTTTTCTCTGACAAACCACCTTTGGAAGCACCACTCGATATGCGTGTCAATCTCAACAACACACAAATACAAAAGGTTGCTGACAAGATTGCTTCATTATCAGAAGTATCACCTTTCCAATTTGTGAGCCCAGTACTACCCCCGATTGATCATCCCAAAACATTAGACTATTTCTTTGCAGCCACAGTTCATCAGTTTAGCTTTTGGTCTACACATGATCAAAAATACGACCAACCACTGCTAGCACCATTGGGCGGCACTATGCGCAAAGGATCCGATTACTTATGGGAATCATTTAGGCTAGCTTTAGAAAAAGATGCGGATTTCTGTTCTCCAGAAAGACAAGCTAATTTGAGTGCAAACGAATTCACGGAAATCCTCAGAGATGATAATGGAAACAACCCAATGCCTGCACTAGAATTACATCTAGAAGAATCACGAAGGTATGGTAAAGATATGCTCTCGCTTGGATTGACCCCAGATTATATAATTGAGAACGTTAGCAAATCCGTCAACCCGCTACAAACCTTCCTAGAACTTTTAGATAATATTGGGGGATATAAAGAGGATCCATTGCGCAAAAAAAGCGGATTGCTAGCTCTGATACTGAATCAACGACCAGAGCAGTTCCTCACTATACAGGAGCATGAACAAGTAGATCCAGTAATAGATTATCATGCCATGCGATTATGTTTACGTGTTGGACTGATAAATGTGCTTGATGAGCAACTAAGAGTGAAACTAACTAGCAGAAGGCTTGTATCAGCTTCTGAGGAATGGGCGGTGAGATATGCTGCTTATCGTGCCAGGGAACAAATAGTCAAACTATCAGGCAAAAGTGAAGGTGCTGTAGACTACTTCTTTTTTAATGCACGTAATAGTTGTCCTGAAATGACAGAGCCTATATGTGAATTTTGTCCGATTGACCCAATATGCAATCATCTAAAAAACATGTTTCAACCTGTTTTACGTACAACCTTCTATTAGCAATTTGTGAGCTCAGATTGAAACACTAGATGCACAACGAATTAGCGATTAACTTTTGTTCTCTTGGACCCATAACAATAAAACCACCAGTGCTAATATATTGAGAACAGCAGCGGCAATACCACTTGCTCCAATACCAAATGGCAATAAAAACCCTCCCATTAAAGCTCCTAGCATACGACCTAACGAATGTCCTGCTATGTTAGCGCTCATAACACTAGCACGTGCCACGGGCATCAACTCGGTCATCAATGGTAATATGGCAACAACTGCAAATTCAAAAGTAAGATAAACTAAAAACAATCCAAGTAGTGCTCCTGTCTGGCTTGTACCTAACAAAGGTAGAGCCAGATAACTCAATACACTTAGACCTATTCCCCACCCTACCGTTCGTCTTTTGCCATATCTATCAGAAAATGCTATTACACCACCTTCACCAAGCAAATCAGCGACACCTATGACTACCGTAGCCAACCCTATAGCTGTCAAAGTCATACCAAATGTAACCTCCAACCACGAAGCAAATACCACATTTAGGCTTTCATTTGCACCTGCAGTAAATACACCTAGCATCAATCCAGCAATTACATTGCGATTGGAAAGAACAGTTTTCCAATGAGAGTACATATTAATAGGTTTATCGACGGTATTTCTTTGGTTAGACAGTGTTTTCAATAACACTACTACGGAAACAATGCCGAAAATAGATAGAAACATGAAAGGGCGGGATAAACCAATTTCTGGAGAAGGCGCTCGCGCAAGCATCCAACCCACAAGCGGCACTCCTATTAGCATAGCACCAGCCCAAGCTAGTTCAGTAATCGCTAACACGCGACCTCGTTGTGCATATGGAACTCGCTCCGATATATACGCTTGATGGGCAGGCTGATACAGAATCTGTGCCACGATACCTAAGAACAAAAAAACTACGAATATCCTATATCCAGGCCACAATGCCATAGCGGCCAATGCGGCTGTTAGCACAAACATGGCTGCAACCATGATATTACGCCTACCATATCGATCAGAAAGTCTTCCAAAAACGGGGGCCATCATTGCCAAGGCAGAACGTAAAGACAATAGTCGAATAAGTGTTTCTACTGGCACCCCAATCCCACGACTAAAAGCTGGCAAGAATGGATAAAGCATGCGTACTGCTGTATTAATTGTCAGACGCGCAACTATAGTAGCAAACACCTGCATACCAAATGGAGTCTTGTTGTTTATACTTGTCATATCCTTAGTTGGGATCTACTATTATGGTGACAATACCAGTATTAGAGTGCTCAAGCATTGTCGTACAAATGTGATTGTTTACTGTGCCATTCCCATGCGGTGCGCAGGATATTGTCCAACCGTGAATTAACAGGCTCCCAGCCAAGCTCGCGCTTGATCTTCTCGTAACTCGCTACCAATCTAGTCGCATCTCCATGACGCCTATCAGCTGGATTAACAGGAATATCATGACCGGTCACTTCGCGTGCCATTTCTATAATTTCCTGATTAGAATATCCTCTACCAGATCCCAAGTTATAAATAAGAGTATCATTGTCTTCCAGAGCATTCGCTGCCAAAAGGTGCGCCTCAGCCAAATCAGCTACGTGGATATAATCACGTATGCAAGTCCCATCTGGGGTTGGGTAATCAGTACCATACAAATTCACGTAGTCGGCCTGCCCAAGTGCAACTTGAAGCACTCTTGGTATTAGATGAGTCTCAGGATCATGAGCTTCTCCTCGACCAGGTAATGCACCACAAGCGTTAAAATAACGCAATACAGCAAAGCGCAATCCGCAAATGTTTTGATACCAGGCCAACATGCGCTCAACCATGTACTTTGTTTCACCATAGACATTTGCTGGATCAATCGGACTATCTTCAGTAAGCGGCTGATCGCTACTAGCATATACAGCTGCTGTGGAAGATAGTACAAATCGATTGCATCCTGCCTCAGCAGCTAATCCAATAACATTGTTTGAATAGGATACATTGGTGCGAAAATATAATCCGGGTTTTTCCATTGATTCTCCTGCTTCAATTAATGAAGCGAAATGAAAGACAATGTCAAAATTCCCAGATGTAAGCGCATCCCGTAAAGTTTTTCGGTCACCAATATCGCCATTAACGTATCTTGCGCCAGAAGGAATAGCCGCCAAATGACCACGTGACAGATTGTCATATATGGTTACTTGATGACCTGAAGTCAGCAAAATCTCGGCCGTAACACTTCCTATATAACCAGCCCCTCCGGTCATAAAAACATTCATTGTTCAGCATCCTCAAGTTTCAACTTAGCAGTACCTGCGACCAACCTTTTTATACCGACATCATCAAAAGCCACGATCACTAGTTCATCACCAGACAAAAGTTTGCTTTCAATTACAATACCCAATCCAAAAGTATGATGGGATACCTTCTGCCCCGAGCTAAATTGTATATCAACAGGTGACTGCACAACATCTGAGACAGATTGCGACTTGACAACATCTGTTCGTGACCAATCTGTTTGATTATTTAGGTTTTTCGTACTAACATCTCCCGTCACAAGCTCCATCGGCAAATCTTTCAGAAAACGTGATGGGATCCCACTAGAACTGTAACCAAAGTTATATCGACGGAAAGTGTGCGAAAGATGAATTACCTGCTTAGCGCGCGTCAGACCCACATATAACAGACGTCGCTCCTCTGCCATTTCTTCTGGTTCATCGAATGATCTATGATGTGGTAGCACTCCATCATTTAATCCTACTATAAATATTAATGGGAACTCAAGACCTTTAGCAGCATGTAAAGTCATCAACGCAGGAGCACCACTACCGTCCAGCTCCACACCTAGGCTATCCACATCTGCTACTAAAGACACCTGCTCCAATACATCACCTAAATCCCTGTCATCGAAACCTAGAAATACTTTGCGCAGCTCTTCTACATTCTCCCACCTATCACGAGAGGATTCCTTTCCGGATTTGATGAATTCCTCATAGTTAGTATCATGTATTATCAAATCTAACAGCATTCCTACCGAAGCACCATCTTCCAGCACATCCAACCATCCTCTCAACAACAATCCGAATGCTGCTAGAGGGCGCGCAGTCCGAGCACCAAGCGCGTTATAGTGTTCCCCATCAGACCCATCATCTGTCAACTTTAATATTAGGCTAACCGGATGAAGGTTGGTTTTATCAGAGTACTCTCGCAATGCAGCATAGGTTTGAGTGCCGATGCCACGAGACGGTACATTAATAATTCTTTCAAGACTAACTGTATCAAGCGTATTGTAAATAAACCGTATGTAGGCAAGCAAATCCTTGATTTCACGCCGAGCATAAAAACGTGTTGCTCCCAACAATCTATAAGGCATACCAGCACGAACAAAGGCTTCCTCTAAAGCTCTGGATTGAGCATTAGTACGATACATTACAGCACATTCGCCCGGCCTGATTTTTTTATTTAGAGAATTTGTATTGATTGTATCTACAACGAACCGGGCTTCTTCCTCTTCATCATATGCTTCATGTACATTTATTTTGTCACCCCCAGCAATATCGGAGAATAGACGAATACTGTCACCACTATGATTTTTATCTATCACTGCGGTAGCTACGTCAAGTATCGTCTGTGTCGACCGATAATTTTTTTGGAGATATATTATTTCTGCTTCAGGATAATCGGTCTGGAAACGACGTACATTCCGATAATCCGCACCTCTCCATCTGTAAATTGACTGATCGGGATCTCCCACAACAAACAGATCTCTATATTTTCCTGACAATAACCTCAATAATGTGTACTGAGCGAGATTAGTGTCTTGAAATTCGTCTACTAATATTTTCTGATAAAGATTCTGATAATGCTCCCTGACTGCTGTATTATCTCGAAGTAAAAAAACAGCTTCTGCAAGTAAATCATCAAAATCGAGAGCATTATTTTGATGCAATAGATACTGATAACGCTCGTATACGCGGGCTACAATTTCATAGTAGTAGGAGTCTCGATTGAATTCTGACACTCCTATAAGGTCATTTTTGGCAGTGGAAATAGTACTATGTATGCTATGCGGTTTATATCTTTTATCATCAATATTATGATGGTGCATAGATTGCTTGATTAATGCACGTTGATCAGCACTATCATATATAACAAAATCTTTTGATCTTGCAGCGTTCTCTGACTCCTGCCTAAGCAACCTAGCACATAAAGAGTGAAAAGTTCCGACATTTCGTACCTGGAAGTTAGAATCAATTTGGGATTCTATACGACTACGCATTTCTTTTGCTGCTCTGTTGGTAAAAGTTACGGCTAATAATCTATGGGGTAATAATCCCTCAGAAATAAGATATGTAACTCGTTGGGTCAATACCCGAGTTTTCCCGGATCCAGGTCCTGCCAATACTAAAACTGGGCCCGGACCAGCATGGACAGCCTTTTGCTGCTCAGAATTTAATCCACTAATATCATTCATGTTGGAATCCCATATTGTATGAGAATTCTATCATGTCAATAACAACCAAATATGGTGATTACAGAAATGGGTTCTCAGTATGTAGACTATTTTCAGTGAAAATTCACTTAGGGCATAGCTGCAGAAATGGCACTACATGCTGGACAGCTCTGATTCGGTCTAATTAGAGAATATCCAGCTTGTGGATCATCTTCCATCGTTTTCAATATAGCAAAATCAACATTGAAAATAATAAACAGACGAATGTTACCGGATTGTCGGGCTAGAGAGACTGCCTGACCCAAATATTCTGCATGTTGCGCGACCGTCATATTAATTGCACTACTTGGATTCCATGAAAAAGCTGACGGCAGATATCCCCATTCTTCGCCACTAAGATATCCTATTTCAGTCAGACAAATGGAACGTGCTCCTCCAAGGATAGCGCCATAAGTGTCTAACATACCTTTAAAATAGCGTGTATAGTGCTGTGAGCTCCCACGAGGATCTCCTGAGGTAGCGCTTGGAGGTAGCAAACCTTCATTGTAATGCATGCCCACACAATCAAGATAATTAAGCGCACCTGCATTGACCATAGCCTGCAAAAAAGGTTTATCATCACAACCGTACACAGATCCAATAGAACCACATCCACCAGAAAAAGCGCCGGTGGGAGAAAGAGCTGCACTTACCACCATTGTGTTCGGATTGGCTGCTTTTATTCTAGGATATGCTTTCTTGAGCAAAGTCGTATAGTTGGCACCACCCATCTGATCAGCGGGCCACTCTCTATCAAGGTTAGGTTCATTCCACACCTCAATAGCATCAGCACCTAGAGCAGCAACTCTTTCAAGATACTGTATAAATTGCTCCTGATAGTCGGGAGCGGTTATACGATAATGATTAGCATTATCTTTGATGCTTACCAAAATCTTCAGCCCATTGTTATGCGCATTACTAATGTCACCCTCAATTGTGGCACCCGCAAGATCATAGTTTTGTATCTTTACCCAACTCATTTTCATCGCTTGCATTTTATCCAGTGCTAGCAAGCCGCCATGTATCACTTGACCACCCAATCCAAATCCACCGCTGCTAGCTACAACAACTGGAGCTGTAGTGACAGTGGGATTAGGCACAGCAATAGTCGGTTCAACAGGCTGGACAGTAGGTACAGCATCATTTGATTCCACTATGGGTGTATCACTTGGTAAAACCTCTGGAGATGGTGTAACAGGAATGTCTGTGGCAGACTCAGTAAATGTAGGTTCTAGTTCAACCTGCGCTGTAGATGTAGGTTCTGTTATTGCTTTTGCATCATCACTCGCAACAGCATTGGCTGAGCCCGGATCAATAACTACCTCAGCAGAAGTCTTGGTGTCTGCATCACTACCATCCAAACCTCCGAAAGCCCAGAATAAACCAAAAAAAGTACCCACACCAACGAGTACTGTTAACACGACCCAGATTATGGCCAAGCTACGCACCTGACTTGTTGATACTTTATTGTTTGGAGATGGCTGCTCAGACATTATATTAGTACCCCTTTACACCTGAATTTACAAATGCCGCAAACGAAACGCTAAATGTCAACGACACTCCAGCGTACAAGATCAAAGCTGGCGGATAATAACACGCCACAATGTTTTTGACAAATACATACAAGCCCCATACGCGCTATAATACATTATAGATAAATCGGCTAACTATACAACCATGCTGTCCACAAATTCTGTTTTCACTACGTCACTACTAATATTCACACTTCGGGTTGGAAACATAGCTCTAGACACTTTACGAGTGATGCTAGTAGTACAACGCAAACGGGTGTTAAGTGCATTAGTAGGATTCTGTCAGGCACTAATGTGGATAGTAGTCATAAAATCAGTGCTTGAAAACCTAGAAAATTTCTATAGCATAGTAGCTTATGCAGGTGGGTATTCGGCTGGCATACTTGTAGGAATGGCTCTGGAAGAGCGCCTTGCTATAGGATTTAGCCATGTAAGAATTGTAACTTCGGAAAACACCCATCAAATGTCCGCATCCCTCCGCAAATCTGGTTATGGCGTCACTGAATATATTGGTCATGGCAAAGATGGTAGAGTACTTGAAGTAAATGTGATTGCAAAACGTCGTGATTTGTCAGACATTGAAGAGATTGCTTCGAGAATAGATCCTAAATGTTTTATAACATCAGAGGCAATTAATCCAATGCGGCGTGGACACTGGAGAGTACAATGAATCAATTTGTAATAGCGACGTTCACATCATCAAACAAAGTTGCTCCTACCGCAGACAACATCTTGCGTTTTTCATAATCGACAGCAATTCCCTTAGCATATAAAGAGCTTTTAACGTCAAAATCACGCAATAAACCTAAGACTTCACCAACAGATTCTATGCTGCGCGCCGAATCCTCAAAAACTGTTACGAACAACTCTTTCCCTACTAAATCAGACAAAGGACCACTCAATATTCCTTTTTTAAGAAACGTATTAGCAGCCATTAATCCAGACACTTCATCCTCTGAGATTGCAGCAGCAATGGCTGCTAAAGCATGTATTAGAGCAGGCTTAATAAAACTGTTTGGGTCGTCCCCAGTCTCCCAAGCCAACCATTCAGTCCTTCCTGACCCTATCATTGGTATTGATTCTAATCCAACTAATTCGACCGCCAACTCTGCTTCAGGAGAATAATAATGTGCCTCGTCATGAACTCCTCTGGGGGCCAATGATGGTCGAGCAGTAAATACAACTGGTCTGATTTCTTTTTTGAGTGATGCCGACAATAAGTTTTCGCAATTACTACTTGATAAAACTGGAACATCATGTTCAACGATCAAAGAACTAGTCTCAAAAAGTGATGGCATTGAATATGTTTTTACGAAATTCACACTACCGAGCGCATAATTCTGAAATATCGACATGGTACGTGATTTCTCTATATCTCGAGCATTCGACAAAATATGATCTATTAGCACACGAATTGGGTCATGGACTTTTGGATCACAAGTCGAACGAATAATTCTGTTGAACACCCGCGAAGCAGCCAATGCCGGCAAATGTGTCTCGCTTGGTTTTATATCCGTAGCTACTTCACGTGCTAACTGCGAGAAATTTACTTCCTGCCTAGGAATTCCTGATGTTTTCACTATATCTAGAGCATCTAACACTGATTCAGAAAAACTTACGTCAGGTATCTTCCCAGCAACCGCTACAAACAATCCAGATAAGCATATAGCGCACATATCCCATTCATTGGTAATACCATGAGCTTCGAACACCTGTGCTGCTGACTGATGAGAATTACTATCTTTCCATCCCATTGCCCGCATGAAGTAATTGATTGTGCGAGAAAATGATTCCCGGTAACCGCCCGGATATATCAATACATTATCAATGTCAAGAAGATACAAATTGTGTCTCAACGCTTTCTCCGCTGCAGTTCCTTTTCTACCGACTCTAATGTCAATCCGCATTGCGCCAATAGCACAATTACATGATACAGAAGATCAGCGGTTTCTGAGACAACACGTTCATCCCCTTGGCCTTTTACAGCTAATATCAGCTCTACAGCCTCCTCACCAATCTTCTTAGCAATTTCATCTTCACCAGCATTAAATAAGCTAGTAGTATATGAGCTATCAATCGGATGCAATTTCCGTTGCTCAATAATTTGCTGTAGTTCGTAAAGAAAACTCATATTTGTTCACCTTATTCCATTTAGGGACTAGATTGCTTTAGATTCTTTCGAGCATATGTTTCCATGTTAAATAAACGAAAAGCAAGTTGTACACCAGGCCCAATTAGTATTGCAAACAATATAGTACCTACTCCTAATGGACCACCTAACATCCAGCCAATAAGCACTGCTGTTGATTCAATGATTCCCCGAGCGGTGCGCACATCTAGTGGAGTGGTACGAGCAATAGCCATCATCAAACTATCACGTGGTCCAGCTCCTGCATTAACTCCAATATATATCGCACTACCCAAACTCATAGAACTTACACCTACAGCCACAAATAACAATTGTAAAGGTAAATTAGCGTTGACTTCTGGTATCAACGACAGAAACAAATCCAACCAGGGACCTATGCTCATAATGTTAGCTACAGTACCCCAACCAATTGGCTCCCGCAAAGTAAGTGCTAGCAAAAGCACAGTCGCAGCAACCATGACCGTAGCTGTACCTGGAGTGATGTTAAACATTCCTGCAAGTGCAACTTCTAAAACTGCCCACGAAGTGGCTCCAATGTTCGCACGAATTACAATAGCAATTGCAAAAGCAAAAAAAGCAAAGCCCACTTGGATGGTGGCAAAATCCCGCAGAAATTTCTTTATTACAGGCTTTCGAAAGCTATTCAATCGCGTAGCTCCTGAAAAAAACAGGACACTTCTCCAGTATGACAAGCCGGGCCACTTGGATTAACTTGCACAAGAATAGTGTCTTGGTCACAATCAACCAATAATTTGACTACTTTCATGACGTTCCCTGAAGTTGATCCTTTACGCCAAATTTCTTCGCGACTCCGACTCCAAAAATGTGCTTCGCCTGTCTCTTTGGTTAATCTAATTGCCTTAGCATTCATCCAGGCAACCATTAGAACTTCACCTTCTGCATCATCTTGCACAACAGCGGTGATCAAACCATTCGCGTCAAATTTGAGATTTTCCATGTTTACAACCTCACTGCAATACCAGCTTCGGATAAGAATTGTTTAACTTCAGATATCGTCAATATTTCGTCATGAAACACAGAGGCAGCAAGGGCTGCCGCTGCACACCCGTCTCCCAATATTTCAGCAAAATGCGAAGTTTTTCCAGCTCCACCACTAGCTATCACAGGAACATTGACAAGATTTGCAACCGTGTGAGTTAATTCCATATCGAAACCATCCATTACTCCATCAGTATTCATACTCGTGAGCAATATCTCACCTGCTCCTAAAGACACACCGCGCTCTGCCCATTCCAGCACATCGATTCCGGTATTTTCACGTCCTCCACTAACAAATACTTCCCATTTTTGTGCACTTAATACACTGTCGTCGTTCGTTGTTGCCCTTGCATCAATCGCAAGGACGATACATTGACTACCAAAACGCTCTGAAGCATCAACAAGCAGTTCTGGATTGGCTAGCGCCGCCGAATTAACACTCACCTTATCAGCACCAGCCAGAAGAAGATCACGCATATCACTGACGGTCCTTATACCACCACCGACAGTAAGTGGCATAAATACTTGGTCGGCCACGGAACGAACTATATCAATCACTGTCTGATGTCCCCGATAAGTTGCAGAAATATCCAAAAATACAAGTTCGTCTGCACCCATTCGATCGTAAATGCGTGCTTGTTCAACTGGGTCACCTGCATCACGCAAATTAACAAAGTTGACACCCTTTACCACACGACCATCTTTTACATCAAGACAAGGGATAATTCGTTTGGCTAACATTTACTTTTCCTAACATTGTCCAACAACTGATCAAGATCAATCCTGCCTTCATAAAGTGCACGACCAACTATTGCTCCAGCAAGTCCAGATGATTGGGCGTCGAGCACATCCGATGATGTATTCACACCCCCAGAAGCAATTACGTTTAATCCAGTTCTGTCAGCCAGTGAGATAGTCGCTTCTAGATTTAGACCAGTACCAACCCCATCACGGGATATATCTGTGAACACCATCCATCTTACACCCTGAATCTTTAAACGTTCGGCCAGTTGCACCGCTGTATATGTTGTCTCTTCCTGCCAGCCCTTCACTTTCACTACCCCATTGCGGGCATCAATACCAATCGCAATTTTTTCTGAACCAAACAAAGCTAGGGCTGTATCAACAATTTGAGGACTGGTTACTGCAACGGTTCCTAAAACTACCCGGCTTACTCCCAAATCAAGTACATGTTGAATCGAATCTAAATCACGCAGTCCACCTCCAAACTGTACTCGAGCTCCAGATTCTATTACTTGGGCCAAAGCCTTCATGTTAGCAAAACCCGAATCGCCAAAGGCACCATCCAAGCTCACCACATGTAACCAATCTGCTCCTGAATTCACCCAACCTTTGGCAGTATTAAGCGGATCAGTAGAGTACGTTGTTTGTTGATCAGGATCTCCCTGTCTCAACCTTACCACTGTACCATTACGCAAATCAATAGCCGGATAGACTGTAAACTCTGTCATCGATGTTATCCTTTTTCTACAAAATTACGCAAAATCTGTAACCCAATATCTTGGCTCTTTTCAGGATGACATTGAATCCCATACAAACGATCACGGCCAATAATTGAGCAAAATTTAGCTCCATACTCAGTATACGACAACACATCTTTCAAATTAGTCGGTGTGCAGAAATAACTATGATTAAAGTACGCATAACTTCCGGTGTATATACCTTCCAACAAGGGATGTTCGATAGCGATCTCCAATTGATTCCATCCTGTGTGCGGTATGCGAATGTCACTATCCTTAAACCTAGTAACAAATCCCGGGAGCAAACCTAACCCCCTATGACTACCCATTTCATCACTAGTTTCAAATAACATTTGCATACCGACGCATATTCCTAAAAACGGTCTTTCTACGGCCAAAGACCGCACAAGTTCCAGAGTGCCGCTCTCACGTAATCCATTCATACAATCACCAAAGGCCCCCACACCAGGCAGCACTAGCTTATCTGCTGAAACTATCACATCCGGATCTCGCGTCAGAGATACATTTGCACCAACTGCAGCCAAAGCCTTTTCTACTGAGCGCAGATTGCCTACACCATGATCAATTAATGCAATATGACTTTTCAAGATAAGTTATTTCCCCTCGTAAATCAATATATGTAGTTTCTGATCCATAGTCACAGACTACCTTTAGTACTGGGAACTATATTCATCCTTCGATCATCTAACTGAGTTGCAGTATCCAGGGCTAATGCCAGAGCTTTGAAAAGCGCTTCAACCTGATGATGATCATCAATTCCATAAAGCACCCTTGCATGAATGTTCGCTCGCATACTAACCGACAAAGATTCAAAAAAGTGTTTGATCAAACTAGTGGGTAAAGCTCCTATAGTTGAGGTATGCCATTGAGCCTGCATAACAGTATACGGTCGACCTGACAAATCAATTACTACGTTCGCCAACGCCTCATCCATAGGTACAAAAGCTGTTCCCATTCGCATTATCCCCTTGCGTTCTCCCAAAGCCTGGTCAAAGGCTTGCCCCAACACAAGCGCAGTGTCCTCTATGGTATGGTGCACATCAACCTCTAGATCACCCTTAGTATTGATGTTAAGATCAAACAAACCGTGGACAGCAATATGAGTAAGCATATGATCTAAAAATCCTATGCCAGTCGATATATTATGCTTACCACTACCCTCTATATTTAGAGCAATCTCGATTGTAGTCTCAGAAGTTTTCCTATTCACAGTAGCTTGTCGCATTAATTGCCTCCATTAACCTCTTTTATATGGTGGTTTTTCACTTACACAATTATTCATTCACTCGGTGGAAATCCTAGACAATATTGTCTCCAAAACATCAGTATGCTGCGGAAGTCCTACCGAAATCCGAATATGATCCCGTAATCTGGGTTTATCAAAATAACGAACAAGAATACCTGCTGCACTCAAGGCTTGCTGTAGTTCCAAAGCACTAATGCCTTTCACCTGACAAAGCACAAAATTACCGTGGCTTGGATAAGGAAATACGAATGGCAATCCACTAAGCATCTGAGATAAACGCTTACGTTCCGACCTGATTTCCGAAACTACTTGTAAAAGGTTGACACTATCATCTAACGAAACCAGCGCTGCTTCAGTTGCGGCAACGCTAACATTATAGGGTTGCTTTATCTTCCAAAGCTCTTTTAACAATCTTACAGAAAATGCGCCGTAACCTACCCTCAGACCAGCCAAACCAGCCCACTTACTAAAAGTCCTTAGAACTATCAAGTTTTCATGTTCCAATACCCAATCGATACGAGAGTTTTCAATACCAGCAAATTCAATATATGCTTCATCCAGAATTACAATAATTGGTAATGCTAGTAAAGTGCGCAATTCTTCATCTGATATAAGACCTCCATCTGGATTGTTTGGAGAAGTTAAAAATAACAACTTTGGCGAATATACCGATACAGCTTCTACAATTGCTTCTAGGTCAAGAGTGAAATCATCTTTGCGCTCTATGACGATAGTCTCAGCTCCATTCACAGCTGCATCAAACGAGTACATACCAAATGTTGGCGGACAATCAATTATGTTGTCACCCTGGTCTATGAACAATCGCATAGTTAGATCGATGATCTCGTCAGCTCCTGCACCAGCAAATATGTTTTCGGAAGGAACACCTGTAAAATCGGAAAGGGCGTTACGAAGTGCGCGATTCTCGGGATCAGGATAGATGTGTGGAAAATCCAAATCAGCTAGAGCATCACGCACTAACGGACTGGGACCATATAGATTTTCATTTGCATCGAGTTTAATAATCTCCTCAATAGGACGTTCTAGACGATCTGCCAAGACTTCGAATGGCAATATAGGCACATAAGGCTCTATAGCACGTACTGTGCTACGTAACATACTAGTGGGATTCGTGCCGCCGGTTGTGTTTGGAGTTGAGGTCTTCATAAATAGTGTTTATTGTCTACGGTTTTCTTTCTAGAGCCGCAAGAGCATGTGCATCGAGCAACTCGGCCAACGCAATCTTTGCAGCTGGCTCTATAAGTGAATTGGAAGTCTTTTCATCTAGGGTAACAACACTCATTATTTTGATGAAATCCAGCACATTTAATGGCGATGAAAATCTGGCTGTTCCTCCGGTTGGAAGAATGTGATTGGGTCCAGCAACATAATCAACCATAACCTCGCAAGAATATTGTCCAACAAAAAGACAACCGGCATTCTGAACACTGTTTGCCCATTGATCAGCATCATCTAGATAAAGACACAGATGTTCCGGTGCATATTCGTCAGCAATAGATACTGCAGATTCAATATCAGGAACGATGACTATTCCACCTCGATCTATAAGTGACTGTTCCACTATTTTCTTCCGCTTTAAAGTGACTATTTTGTCTGTGATGGCCGCTTTAACTAACTGTGCCAACTGTAACGACGGAGTAATCAGAATTGCTGTAGCTAGTACATCATGTTCTGCTTGCGCAAGCAAATCTGCCGCTACCCACTCCGGATTGGCAGCTTCATCAGCAACAATAACTGTCTCGGTTGGGCCAAACAATCCGTCTATACCCACCTGACCAAATACTTGCTGTTTAGCTAATGTGACAAATATATTCCCAGGACCAACAATTTTGTCTACACGCGGTACTGTTTCAGTACCATAAGCCATAGCAGCGATTGCTTGAGCACCCCCCAATTGATAAACCTTCTCTATACCCAGCATATGAGCTGCGGCTAATATTACGCCTGCAACTTGATTGCCTTCTTTTCCAGGTGGTGTACAAACAATAATTTCCTGAACACCGGCAACCTTAGCCGGAATGGCTGCCATAAGCAAAGAAGATGGTAGAGAAGCAGTACCGCTTGGCACATAAACCCCTACTCTCTCCAATGGAATCATGCGTTGGCCCATCATCCCGCCTAATTCTTTAGTTTCCCAATCAGATACTGGCTGCAAGCTGTGAAAAGTACGTATACGATCCAACGCTAATTCCATAGCCTGTATTGTTTCAGCTGAAATAAATTCGCGTCCTGCACTCAAATCGTTTTGGGTAACTTGAAATGGGTCTGGCACAATGCCATCTATACGTTCAGACCATGATCGAAGTGCAACATCTCCATTGTCTCGTACATCAGAAAGGATACGTGCAACAGCATCTTCAGGAGAAACACCATCTCCGAAGATTTTCTCAACTCCGCTTAATACATGATCCGGATAATCAGTAGGCTTATAACTTCTGTGGAGAATTGTGCTTTTCGCTACCTGCAAATCCTCGATGATTTCAATCATGATCTTTACGTCCTAATTTTTCTAGCAAAGCCTCATATCGTTCTGGTTCTTCTTCAAAGACATAACTAACAGGTGTAACGACTACTCCACTTCCGCCAATACTGCGCAAAGCATGTATTACTTCGACTAATTTGTCTTTAAGCACAACCACCTCTACAGAGCACATATTATCCCCATCGCCAGGCGTAATCACTCGAGAGATTGTTGGACCCTGTAATCCACCTAAGTTGATCTCAGAAAACATTTTGTGTGCAACAGCTTCTGGCGATTCCTCGCGCATGTTTGCAACAACCGTACAATATTTTTCTGCACGCAAGTAAGCTTCTGCTAATTCCAATACGTGGCGAGCTACTTTCAACACAGATGATCTGGTGTGCAGACTATCACTATTTCCAATCAACGCAGCTTGGGATAGAAGAATATTACCATTGTCAAGAGTCCGCAACCTATTATCACGCAAGGTCTGACCAGAAGACACCAAGTCAGCTATAACATCAGCATAACCAATAGTAGGAGCGACTTCTAGTGTACCCTCAGCACTAATTAGGTCACAATCAGGCAATCCATTTTCAATCAAAAACTCCCTTGTCAAACTCGGATACTTGGTTGCCACTCTTAATCTGTCAGGGATAGTCTTAGCGTAATTGCCTAAGTCATTTAATGATTGCACCTCGGTCCACTCATCTGGAACTGCAATTTGCAAAGTACAACGACCAAATCCCAGCTCATCATGCAAAATTACTATGGCATCACTTAGTTCCATCTGTTCTAACACGATATCCAAACCGGTAATACCAAAATCGAGACTCCCATTCCTTACTCCCACAACAATATCTCCCGGTCTTTGGAATATAACCCTAAGACCAGGCACAACTGGTATTGTCGCCTGATACTGGCGAGGATTTGGTTTGTGTACTTGAAGCCCACAACTACTGAGAAAGTCCAGTGAGCCACTTTCAAGCCTACCTTTGCTTGGCAATCCAAGTCTAATTTCTGTATGTTGCATATAATCTCCCAAAAAAAAACACCTACCCGAGACGCTGAGTAGGTGTGAAATCAATAATTTAATAGGGGCCTAGCCCGCCGCGTCCGATTACGTGGGTATTCTCCTATGATGATGAATTACTTTAATAAACATTGTCGCCCATGTTATCACATAGATACAATAAGGTCAACTCAATAGCCCACAGGTAATACTTCCGCAGATATACTACCATCAATTATCCGTAAAATTCCCACTGATGGGCCATTACAATCATAATATTCAGGCCCAAGAGAACCTGGATTAAACAACAGTCTATCATCAACCCATTTATTAACCATTCGATGAGTATGACCAAAAACTATTACACGAACACTGTTTGCAAATTCATTATGTAACCTATGGAAATACCGAGAATAAGAGAACCCAACAGTATAATAGAGCACCTTTTCGTAAAAGTACTGCCATAAACCACCATGTCCATGCGTAAGACCTATTTTGACTCCACCAAATTCGACCACTAAACTCAATGGCAAACTGCGTCCAGTACTCGACCATATATCTCGATTGCCTCGCACAGCAATTACAGGAGCAACTTTTTCCAATTGTGTGAGTGCACGAGAATTGCATATGTCCCCTGCATGCAATATGGTTGTAACATCGTTCTGATAGAAACACTGTATAGCTGATTCAGGTATTGATTTCATTCGTTCTGGTACATGCGAATCAGTTACCACACCTAATACGATTTGGTTTTCATTACACATGGAGATTAAAACACCCTAAATATATATCAATTTCGCAATATGTTATAGACGCTAGTATTGTTACCCAACAAGTTTGTTAAGATCAGTCAGCGTCTGCGCTGTATTTTCAAATAATATCCCATGCATACCTAGATCGATTGCTGCATCAACATTTTCTACCATGTCATCCACAAAAACAGCGTTTGAGGCAGCCACTCCGATTTGGTCACAAGCATACAAAAAAATACTGCTATCAGGCTTTTCCATCCCGACTTCAGCAGAAATTATAATTTCTTCAAAAATTTTCAACTCCGTAATAGAATCGAATAAATCACGGGCATCTGGCCAAGCATTGCTAAGAATACAAGGACGATATGCCACACTATGATTCCTAACATAATCTACAAGAGCAATGTTTATTTTGTCGCCTTTCCAGAAATCACTTTCTAGATCTGTCAGTTCACTATTTGACAAACCCAGTTCAAGACCAACATAGTTCCAGATATCAGAACTTTGTGCATCACCGATAGTTGCCTGTCTTGCCACCGGATTGTCAAATACTAGCTTCGCAAGACCAAGCTTAGGAAGCCCATAACGAATCTCCCAACGGCGACGCGGAGTCTGATCCACTGTTCGCATTAGAACACCGCCAAAATCAAAAATTAGTGCTTTTATGTGCATCGTTCTTGTTTGTAATACGCTATTGATATCTCATTTTCTAGAGTATAGGCCAAGGATAATTGTAATCCAAGCCCGGTTGTGGCAAACAACCAGAAGCAACAATATCAGTGGCTCTGCCTGACAAGGCTTTAATTTCGGACATGCTAAGCAATTGACTAAGCTTGTCCCTTAGTTTTCCAGATACATTGATAGATACAGCCAAATCTCTGATGTCTGAACAGATGCGTTCAGACAATCTTTCCCCGGCAAAATCCCATAAAACTGTACGTAATTTTTCTTCACAGTGGAAACATACACCATGGTCAATTAACTGTATGGTACCGTTGTTTGATCTGACAATATGTCCACCTTTTCGGTCGGCATTGTTGATCACATAGTCAAACGCTGCCACACTACGACAAATTTCCTTCTCTATATCGGTAAAATTGAAAAAGTGTCCATCAGGAGCAAAGTCGACTAATAACTGTACAGACCCTAACCCATATGGACCGTTTCGCAAAACGGTAGGAGGCACCAAACCCCAACCAAGAGCTTCACTTATCAAGTATGCAGCAACCTCTCTCTTAGCCAAAGTTCCAGAAGGGAAATCCCACAGAGGTTTCTCACCTTTTATTGGCTTGTATACTGCCTCTAAAGATTCTCTTTGTAACTTGATTTCAACAAGAAAACTATGGTTGGATCCCACTTGAAAAATGCCCTTTAATGTGACCTCGCCTGACCGCAATACAGTTAGTGCGTTGTTCACAGCAGCAACTTCTATATTATTTGTGTCCATTACTCTTGGGACAAAAATGGCCTTCAGTATCGATCGGCTTCATGCAATTGCCACATATGGGTCGACCACTTAATGCTTGTTTTTCTCCATAATCAGCCATTTGTAACATCTGCAAGCAAGTAGCCCATATCCGTGCTGTAACCGTCTCTGCTTCATCTTGATGATTATCTTCTTGTGGTTCTGTTCCCAATTCTTGTGCAATTAGAACCATCAACTCACTCTCCTCATCATAACCTATACCAATCTCACCTGCACGGAACAAAGGTTCAATTGGTCGCTTGAGAACCAAATCAGGATCAGACTCTACCAAAGTACTAGTCTCCAGATGAGGATGTTTTTCGCTCAATTGCTTAACAAATCGCCGTATACCACCTGCCAATTGCTGAACCTGAAATTTCTCACACAAAATTGTCAGTATTTCATCTTCTCGAGCAGCTTGAATATAGAATGTTCTATCACCAGGTTTTCCTACACATGAAGCTACCAAATGATCTGCTGGTTTTATTTCAATTAACATTAGAGTAAATTCTCTATTTGATAGACACCTTAGTTGTTTGATTGATTCTGATCACCTTCACTCCATCATATGATATATACAATTCAGATATTGACGCCGTGTCTACAACAATACGCTGATAGAAATCTAAAGCAAGACCCATGTAGTGAGCCAAAATCATTTTGATTACATCGGCATGAGACACTAATGCAACGCAAGATTTTGGATGTTTGACAACTATGTTTTCAACCGCACCTACAGCACGACTCTGTGCATATCGAATTGATTCTCCGTCTGGAAAACTGGATAAAGATGGTACATTCTGAATCTGATTCCACAATTTTCTCCGACGCAACACACGCAGACTTTTACCCTGCCATTGACCATATCGTACTTCACCTATTTGGGTACATTTCAATACATTAAGATTCTTGGCAGCTGCAATAGGCCTAGCGGTTTCTAGTGCTCGGACAAGTGGACTGGAGTAGATACACTTAATTGGGTATATAGCTAGATTATCAGCTAGTGTAGCAGACTGCAATCTGCCAACCTCATTTAAGTGTACGCCTTTAATCCAACCAGCTAATTTGCCAGTCTGCGTATAATTATTCTCCGCGTGACGCACAAGCAATATACGAGTCATATCATTGCTTATTTTGACTACCCAGAACTGCTTTTTGAGCCGATCTCCAACGTTGAAGACGTTTATCTACTTCTTTTTCATATCCCTGATCACTTGGTTGGTAAAAATATCGACCTAACAATCCATTAGGCATATATTGCTGACCAATATGATGCCCAGCTTCATTATGAGGGTAGACGTACTCTGTACCATGCCCTAAAGCTTCGCCATCTCTATTGACATCTTTCAAATGATTAGGTACATCTATCTGACCTTCTGATTCAACTAATGTATAGGCTTCGAAATAACTTTTAGCACTGTTTGATTTAGGGGCTGTGGACAAGTAAATAGTTGCCTCAACAATAGGATACACCCCTTCTGGCATTCCAATATACTCAAAGGCCTGAGCAGCAGTGGTTGCTATCAAAAGTCCATTAGGATCAGCCATGCCCACATCTTCACTGGCTAATATAATCAGGCGTCGTAAAATGAAACGAGCTGATTCGCCAGCATATATCATTTTAGCTAGCCAATACAAAGCCGCATCAGGATCAGAACCCCTAACAGATTTGATGAAAGCACTAATGGTGTCATAATGGGCATCACCATCCCTATCATAAAGTATTGCTCTTCTTTGTATAGATTCTTGAGCGACTTCCAATGTAATCGATATTACACCTGACATATCTACATCGTTTGATTCAACTGCCAATTCTAGCGCATTAAGTGCATTGCGTGCATCTCCACCCGACACAGCGACCAAATGATTCATAGCCTCCGGAGAAATATCTATGGATTTAGCACCATAACCACGCTTTGAATCGCTGATAGCCTGGCACAGAACTTCCCGAGTGTCGCTATCGGAAAGAGCACGAAACTGAAATATTCTAGAACGAGACACCAATGCACTAATGACTTCAAAATACGGATTTTCGGTCGTAGCACCAATTAATACGATCTCTCCGGATTCTACATGCGGTAACAGTGCATCTTGCTGCGCTTTATTCCATCGATGCACTTCGTCCACAAAGAGTATCGTACGTATCCTATACAACTTGCGCCTTTCTCTGGCTCCTTTGATAACTTCACGTAATTCTCGCTTTCCTGCAAGCACTGCGCCCAATGTTACAAAATGAGCCTCAGTAGTATTCGCAATAATATTTGCTAGTGTAGTCTTACCACTACCCGGCGGTCCCCACAACAAAATAGACGAAAAAAGACGGTCACTTTCAATAGCGCGTCGAAGCAACCGTCCTGGCCCCACTATTTCCTGCTGTCCTACAAACTCATCCAAATCACGCGGACGCATTCTAGCAGCCAATGGAGCTTCTGTTTCCATCCGACTCTGCATAGCATGATCAAATAGGTCAGGTTCCATTATGCAAAAAACCTATACTTAATTAGCGCACGAAGTGTTGGTATACCGTCTAATGGAGAAAGTTTTTTGTTATCGTAACGAGCATTATAGGTAATAGGACACTCTTTTATGGCAAAGCCTGCACGGAGTATTTTTGCAGTAATTTCCGCCTCCACATCAAAACGCCTGCACTCAAGTGACAGTGTTTCAAAAACTTCTCTGGTCATCATCTTGTAGCAGGTCTCCATATCATACAACTTTACATTGAATAGCAAACTAGCTATCCAGCTAAGCAAATTGTTACCTAATCGCATTATGAACCTCTGGCTACTGAGGTCTCGTACTCCATAAACTACATCGGCACCTTCTTGCAAAATTGGTTCAATCAGATTCAAGTAATCTTTTGGGTCATACTCTAAATCGGCGTCCTGGATCACAACAACATCCCCAGTGACCACCTCCAGTGCAGTAGCTATCGCGACACCTTTTCCTCGATTCACTGGATGCGACAACACTAATGTATCTGGGTCGGAGTTGAGTTTTTCCAGTATTTCCCCAGATCCATCGGTAGACGAATCATCGACAAGTAGAATTTCCTTTTCCAAGGGTACTATACGGACACGTTCAACAATTTCCTGAATTGTTTCTACTTCATTGAAAACCGGAATAATCACTGAGAGTTTCACAAACGTAATTACCTCAGGGTAAATAGTTCCAGGGATTAAGCCGTGCACCCTGGTAGTTAATCTCAAAATGCAAATGTGGTCCTGTTGAATTTCCTGTACTACCTGCCAGTCCTAACACATTACCTTGATACACTGATTGACCACAACTTACATTCCATTGAGAAAGATGTGAATAAAGTGTTTGCCATCCATTACCATGATCAACTACTACCATGTAACCATATCCCCAATTACTCCATCCAGCAAAGACAACAACTCCGTTATCTGAAGCATATATTGGCACTCCATAACCAGCTGCTATATCAATAGCAGGATGATATCCACTGTAATTGTAACCGGAAAGATAGCGATTGGCAGCTGGCCATATGAAACTACCAGACCCTACAGCACCACCCTGATAACCACCCGTGCAGGCACCAGGACCAGCACCAGTCGGAAGTGGATTACGCTTTGCTCTGGCAATACGCGGTACAGTCCACTGAACAAAATCACGTTCTCCCCCAGGCACAACAATCACATCACCTTCAATTAGATCAGGGTTATCGGGGTCAAGATTGTTACCGGGCCAATCAATTATGTCTTCAGCATCGGCGCGATACACAGAAGCTAGTCCCTCCACAGTATCACCTTCATACACTACCCTTACAACGCCAGTCACTGGTGATATAAGCAACTCCTGGTCAGGTCGCAATAAATGTGGATCATCTTTCAATATGGAATTACTCCATAGAATGGTCTCTGGAGAAATTCCATATTTCTCAGATATACCAAAAAGAGTATCGCCCGAGCGTACAGTATAGGTAATCACCTCTTGCCGTGGTCGACTCGGTATATGAGTTCGAATATTGATAGTACGGGTAATCTGATCAGTCAATATACTTCCCTCAGACTCTGAACCGATTTGACTAACCAAATTTGTTACATCATCACGTGATTCGAATTCTGATTGATCGAGTTTGGAATAATCTACAAGCAGATTGGGAAATTCTACTTCCAGCTTTAAAGCATTTATGCCGATAGTTACAATAACTATCAACATAAGTACTACATGGACACCATAACGTACAATTAATGAACGGAACACTTATTATAAAATGTCTGCCAATTCCCCAAGAACGCCCAACAAACAGTCTTTAGTCATATGACAGACTTACTCAGAGTCTTTACCTAATTGTTCCAAAAACGCAAAATTATTCTCTGACTGACGGATTTGGTTCATTACTGCCTCAGTAGCAGCTCCCATATCCATACCTGCTCCTGCTGGAGCCGGAGAAATCATCTGATTATACATACGACGCATCAGCCAAACTCGTTGGGTAATATCAGGACCTAACAGTAATTCTTCTCTCCTAGTAGATGACCGATCTATATCAAGAGCTGGAAATACTCTACGTTCTTGCAATCTTCTCGACAGATGCAATTCCATGTTTCCAGTACCTTTGAACTCTTCATACACCATGTCATCCATCCTTGATCCTGTATCGACCAAGCAAGTGGCAACTATAGTAAGCGATCCTCCATGTTCTATATTTCTAGCTGCTCCAAAGAAACGTTTGGGAGGATATAAAGCTGCTGGGTCAAGCCCACCAGAAAGTGTACGGCCCGAAGGAGTCACTATCAAATTATAGGCTCGAGAAAGACGAGTAATGGAGTCCAACAAAATAGCAACATCACGTCCACATTCCACTAAACGTCTAGCACGCTCCAAGGCCATTTCAGCTACTTTCACATGTGCTGTCACTGGCTCATCAAATGTACTAGCTACAACTTCAGCATCTACAGAACGATCCATATCAGTCACTTCTTCAGGACGCTCTCCAATTAATGCCACCATTAAGTGAACTTGAGGGTATTTGAGTGAAATAGCATTTGCCAACTGCTTCATGACAGTCGTTTTACCTGCTTTCGGAGGCGAAACAATTAATCCGCGTTGCCCCTTACCAATAGGAGCAACTAGGTTGATCAGTCTTGTTGCTAATGAATGTTGATCAGTTTCTAAGTCAAAACGTTCGTCCGGAAAAATTGGAGTTAATGAGTGGAAAGTTGGACGTTTCTTGGCCTCTTCAGGATCCATTCCATTAACTGTTTCAACGCGAATCAGACCAAAGTATTTTTCGCTATCTTTAGGCGGTCTAACCTGTCCAATCACCATATCTCCTGTACGCATACCAAAACGTTTGATCTGTGACTGACTTACATAAACATCATCTGCACTGGGAAGCAATTGTCCGGACCTCAAAAAACCGATACCATCATCAACTATTTCCAAGACACCTCCCCGTAAGGTATGGCCCCCTTTCTCAGCCTTAGCCCGCAAAAGAGCTAAGATTAAATCATCCTTCTTCATTCGTCGATACCCCGGTACTTCTAATTCCTTAGCTAGTTTTCGTAATTCTTCCAAGGTTTTCTTTTCTAGTTTGCCTATATCCATATTATTATTCCTGATCATACATAATTTGCGAAAAACGCATTAGTTTATCCCACCGATGTTTGCTAACAACTTCTCTAACAGTTCCTGACTTAGAACGCATTACTAAAGAGTGCGTTCTAGCACCATCACCAAAATATTTCACCCCGCCAACTAACTCTCCATCAGTAATCCCAGTAGCTGCAAAAAAACAATTATCACTGGAAACCAAGTCCTCCATTTGAAGGACAGAATTGAAATCATAACCCATTTTATGGCCTAATGATTTTTCATTGTCATTCCGAGGCCAAAGTTTGCCTTGGATTTCTCCACCCATACATTTTAGTGCACAAGCTGATAGTACTCCCTCAGGCGTACCACCAATCCCCATCAATACATCAATACCTGATCCAGACCAAGCTGTCATCACCGCTCCAGCCACATCACCATCAGTAATCAAACGGATACGAGCTCCAGTCTTTCGCAGGTCAGCTATAAGATCGTCATGGCGTGGGCGATCCAACACAACCACGGTAAGATCATCAACATCGCAACCCTTAGCCCTAGCAATATTCGCCAAATTATCCTTTGGTGGAGCATCCACATCTATAGAATTTTTCGCATCCGGACCAACAGCAATTTTGTTCATGTAAACAAACGGTCCCGGATCAAACATACTACCACTATCAGATGCGGCCACTGTAGCTAAAGCATTTGCGCGACCCATGGCTAGTAAACTAGTGCCATCAATTGGATCAACCGCAATATCAATACTTGGCACACTGCCTGTACCTACAACTTCACCATTAAACAACATAGGAGCCTCATCCTTCTCGCCCTCTCCTATAATCACAGTTCCTGTCATATCGATCGTATTGAGCATGACCCGCATAGCCTCCACAGCAGCATGGTCACTAGCATTTTTTTCATTACGACCCATAAACCTACCTGATGCAAGGGCGGCTGCTTCGGTTACCCTTACTAGTTCAAGCGCAAGATTACGGTCTGGATTAGAACTGTTTAAATCACTCATTTTGTAAAGTTACAGTATGGGTTCCCATATTATATTTATTATGGGTTCCCATATTATATTTATTGTTCAGAATAATGCAATTAGCAAAATATAATAGTAACTAGCTGCTCCTGCTAATAACCATGAGTCAATGCGATCAAGCACCCCTCCATGACCAGGAAAAATCTGACCTGTATCTTTGATTTCAGCCTGGCGCTTAAACAAAGATATACCCAAATCACCGAGCAATCCAACTAAAGATGCTATTACTCCAATAACTGCTCCTTGATACCATGCTAACACATCAGGGGATAGATTCCCTATCCTCTGCCAAAGCAGAACCAAAGCCCCACCAAAAGCAGCTCCGAATACTATACCTCCTGCAAGACCTTCCCATGTCTTGTTCGGACTTGTACGATGCGCAAGCGCATGCTTTCCATAGCGCCTACCAACAATATATGCGCCAGTATCTGAAATCCACACTACAGGCAATACGATGAGAGTTAACCATTGCCCAGAAGGCAAAGCACGTAGTGACAACAAATGACCACCGAGTAGACCAATATAAACTGGTCCAATCAATGATACTGCCCAACTTTGCAGTGAACGTGTTGCTCCCTTCTCATAATCGATGACATGCCAAACAGTTGCAATTATAAGTATTACTACCATGCAAGGAAGCAACCAATTACCTGGAGTCATTCCAGTGACACCTACAAGCACCCACAAACTCAACAAACTAATCACCCGAGAAGGGCTTAATGAGACTTTAGCAGCAATTTCAACAAACTCCCATACAGCAACAGTTAAAAGAACTATTACCACAATATTATATATCCATCCACCCTGATAAATTACCCAAAGAAATATCGGTACTAAAAGACCCGCCGTGACTAATCTTTGACGTAACATCACTCAATCTGCGCGGAAGTCTGACCAAATCTACGCTCCCTATTACCAAAAAATACAAGAGCACGATATAGTTCCTTTTCATTGAAGTCTGGCCAAAGAGCATCTGTAAAATACCACTCCGAATATGCGCCTTGCCATACCAAGAAATTGCTAATGCGATATTCGCCGCTTGTTCTTATTATCAAGTCAGGATCCGGCTGACCAGCAGTATACAGATAGTTACTAATTGATTCCTCTGTAATTTCTTCAACATCCAACCCATCTAGAATCATTCGTTGTACAGCACGAACCATCTCATCTCTACCGCCATAATTAAAAGCCACATTAAGTGTCATTTTGGAGTTGCCACGGGTTAGTTCAACTGCTTCAGTAATTTTCTGTACCAACCGCTTGTTAACCCCAGTACAATGACCTAGATGTCGTATCCTCACACCATTTTTATGTAGCGATTTGAGTTCACGGTCAAGCATAGTCTCTAACAGCTTCATAAGTCCCGACACTTCATCAGGCGGCCGCTGCCAGTTTTCCGTAGAAAATGCATAAATGGTAAGGTGCTTAATATTGAGATTAACACACTCTTCAATGATTTTTCGTAGGTTTTCCGTACCAGCACGATGCCCGGCCAACCTTGGCAGCCCTCGCTGCTCAGCCCAGCGGCCGTTGCCATCCATTATGATGGCTACATGGCGTGGTATAACCACATTTGCGTCAATATATTTGCTTGTCGACATTTCAGAATTGCTGCAACTTAGACAATCAACCTACAGTCGGGACTGATATCCCGGGGACCAATCTTTAAGCTTGCAATACAAATGTACACATATTATACATGCA